>JAIRPB010000162.1 GCA_031257305.1 Azoarcus sp. | reverse complement strand
CGCCTACCCCCACTTCTCCATATCCAGCGTCCCTTCGCTCTTGGAGACGACGGTGACAAGGGCGATGTCGCCGGTGACGTTCATGCAGGTGCGGCCCATGTCTAGCAGGGCGTCGATGCCAAATACCAGGGCATAGGCGGCGGCGACGGCGGTTCCTGTTTCCATTTTGATTCCGATGGACTCAAGGGCCATGACTAGCATCAGCGCGCCCGCGCCGGGGACGCCCGCAGTGCCGATGGCGGCCAGCGTTGCGGTAATCATTAGGGTAATCATCTGCCCGCCGTCTAGCGGGGCACCAATGGCGTAGCCGATGAACATGGCGCAAATGGTGACGTAGATGGCCGTCCCGTCCATGTTGACCGTGGCGCCGATGGGCAGGATAAATGAGCCAACTGAGCGCGGGACGCCTAGGTTTTCCTCGGAAACGCGCATTGTTACGGGCAGCGTGCCGGAGGATGAGCGGGTGACGAAGGCGGTAATCATGGCTTCCCGCGCCCCTTTTAGGAACTTTACGAAATCCAGCCCGAATAGCGAGAGCATGCCCCCGTAGCCGATGACCAGATGCAGAATCAAAGCGACATAGACCGTGATGGTGACGAGAATCAGCGGCCCGACGACCTTGGGGCCTTGCTGCGCAAAGACTACGGCTATCAGGCAGAAAACGCCGATGGGGGCGTACTGCATAACACCGCCCACAATTTTGTAGACCACCTCTGCCGCCGCAGAGCAAACGCTGTGGAGCACATTGGCGGCCTTGGCAACGGCTTCGTTCTCCGAATCCCGCAAAAACGAGAGGGCAATGCCTACCATCAGGGCAAAGAAGATGATGGGCAGCACTTCGCCTTTTGCCAGAGATTCCATCGGGTTTGTCGGCACGATGTTGAGCAGAACGGTGGCGAGCGGCGGCGATTTGGAGACGCTGACATCCGCGCTCGCGTTGCCCACGATGTTCAGCCCCTCGCCGGGGCTAAACAACAAGGCCACGCCCAAGCCGATAAGCACGGCAACGATGGAAGTGAGGAAATACCAAATAACCACCTTGCCGCCTACTTTGCCGAGTTGCTTTGGCGTAACGCTTGATGCGCCGGTGATAAGTGAAAAAAACATGACCGGCACCACAATCATTTTCAATAACCGGACGAACAAATCGCCAAAAAATTTGCCGCCGTAGTCCACAAACGCTTTGGTGGCATCGGGGGCATACCCTAGGGCGATGCCCACAACCGCTCCCAAGCCTAGCCCCACAAGAATGCGCGTGACGAGGTTTGTTCTGAAATACCAGCTCAACGGTCCCGCTTTGGATGTGTGTTCTTCCATGATGTCACTCCTTTTAGGAATCGGCGCAACGCGCCAGAGGGTACGTTTTTTGGATTCCGGCAATGCGCAGGAATAATGGAGAAGAAAACGCCTTAGCCCTAGAGCAGATGGTATCGCACCCGTAAAAGTCCTCCCTAATTTTTATCAGGATGCTGTTTATCGAGACAAAAAATAACCGCCTTCTTTTCCTGTTATTCGTCCAATCCGGGCAGAACGCAGTAGGTATGCTGTGCCACGGTATTTGAGAAAAATACCGCTCATGGCTTCTCCGCGCGCGCCGTAAACACAAACTGGATACACAGCATGCAGCCACCGATGAAAACAGCCCCTCCTCCGAGGAACGATGACGGTGAGGAACACTTTACGCCGGACTTCTCGGAAGGCGCGGAAGTGGGCGTTTATCTCGCGTTGCTAGAACTCATCGACGAAGGGCTGCTCATTATTGGCGACGAGTCCGTTATCGACGCCAATAGCGCCGCATGCCGCTTGCTTGGCCGCAGTTACCGCCAACTTGCGGGACAGCCGCTGGCAGATTTATTCGCCAACGGCCATACCTTTCTTGAAGCGCGGGAAAGGCTGCTTATCCGGGGAGAAGCGCGGGGAACGCTTAGCCTGCTTCTGCCGGATGGCCGTGTGCATGATTTTCCCTATATCGCCGCGCCCCGGCTCCGCCCCGGCATCCACGCTATCGTTCTCGGTTATGAGCGGCTGTCGGCGGATGCCCCGGCCGCCGCGCAAACCTCTCTGGCCCAATGGCCGCTGATGACGCTTTGCTTCCAGCCGCAGGTTTATGGGCGCACCGGTACGCTCCATGCGGGGGAAGCCATGCTGTATGGGCAACCCCCAACGCAAGATGCGCTGCCTGATGAGCACTTCGCCGCCGCCGTGACCGCTATCTGCCGCGCTGCGGCAACGTGGCCGCATATCCTTAAACATGCGCCCATTGTCAGTATCAATATTGCCGCCGGACAGATTCCCGGCGGGTTCCTGCCCCAAATCGTCCAAACCGCGCTGGCCGCAAGCCAGCTTGACCCAAGCAGTTTGGAGATGTCTATTGACGCCCGCGCGCTGTCGCTGCCGGAACCTGAAATTACGCCTACGTTCCGTGCGCTGGCGGACATGCGGGTGCGGCTGGCGCTTGACCATTTTGGCCACGCCCCGGCCCCCCTCGCGCTTTTGAGCCGTTACCGCTTTAGCGTACTGAAACTCGACGCCCAATTTTCTGAACAAGTGGGGCGTAACGACGAGGACACCGCATTGGTTGAGGCCATCTGCAACATGGCCGCGCCGCTGGGCATCCAAGTTATGGCGCGCGGGGTGCAGAACAAGGCACAACAAGATTTTCTGCTCGCCCTTGGGTGCGAACTGCAACAAGGCCCCTTTATTGGCGAAGCGTTAGATGAGCACGTCTTTGCAGGTTTTCTTTCGGAGCGTTTTTTTTGTTAGCATCCGCTATGGCTTCCCCGCACCCACGCAACAGCGCCCCGCCTTCGATACTCGAAAAAGCACGTTACATCGTTGTCGAAGGCCCCATTGGCGCCGGCAAAACCTCGCTGGCTCACCGCTTGGCTGAATACCTCCCCTCCGTCAAGCCCTTGTTTGAGCAGCCGGAAAACAACCCTTTTCTCGCCCGCTTCTACCAAAGCCCGGAACGATGGGCTTTGCCCACCCAGCTTTCCTTCCTCTTCCAGCGGCTTGAACAAATCGCAACGCTAGAGCGCGAAGGGATGGGCGAGAGCCAGTGCATCGTCTCTGATTTCATCCTTGAGCGCGACCCGCTTTTCGCCCGGCTCAACCTGCCCGCAGACGAATTCGCGCTTTATCAAAAAATTTTTGAAGCCATGAAACCGGCCGCGCCGCCCGTGCCAGACTTAGTCATCTATCTGCAAGCCCCCGTTTCCGCGCTGGCAGAGCGAGTTTACAAACGCGGCGTGGATGCTGAACGCCGGATTACCGAGTCTTATCTCGAACGGGTAGCAAAGCGTTACGCCAACTTTTTTTTCCAGTTTGAGGCCGCGCCCCTTTTCGTTGTCGACGCCGCCGTGCTCAACCCCGTCGACAACGACGAAGATTTCAAACTCCTCATTGAGCGCCTAAAAGATATGCGCGGGCACCGCGAGTTTTTTGGCTACGCGGAATAACGCCTGCGGCGCAAACACGGCGCATTTGCGCAAGCAAGGCTACCCACAAAAAAAACGCCCCTCCAAAGAGGGGCGTTTGAACTAAAGCGTTTGCCACAGCCCGCCAATGTCAGCGCAGGGTCAGTGCCTCATCAACGATGCGCGGCGTCACAAAAATAAGCAGTTCCGACTCGTCTTTCTTTTTTACGGTTGAGCGGAAGAGATGCCCTAGCACGGGGATGTCGCCCAGCAGCGGCATCTTGCTTACGTTGTTGCTTTCCTCGTCAGAGTAGATGCCGCCAATGACAACGGTCCCGCCGTTTTCAATCAGCACGTCGCTCTTGATGCTCTTGGTGTCAAGCGGCAGGCCTCCCTTTTGGACTTTGTCATAGAGTGCTTTGTCTTTGTTGACTTGGATGGCCAACTGTAGCCGCCCGTCCGGCGTAATCTGCGGCTTCACCCTTAGCGCAAGCACGGCTTTCTTGTACGAGACGCTGGTTGCGCCAGAACTGGTGGATTCTTCGTACGGAATTTCAGTCCCTTGCTCGATGAGCGCCTCAACGTTGTTGGCAGTGAGCACACGCGGGCTAGAGATGGTGCGCGCCTTGCCGTCGGTTTCTTGCGCTTGTAGCTCAATGTTCAGGAAACGGGACATGTTTTTGTTCAGAATAGACAGCCCAATGTGTCCGAAGGTGTTCCCTAGATTTTCTCCGCTGAAAAACCCATCCTCGGCACCTTTGTTAATAATATCGACTGAACCCGGACCGCGACTGCCGGTAACGGAGCTTTGCCCAAAACCAACTTGTGCGCCGCCGCCTAAGCTGGCTTTTCCGGTTCCGCTAACGCCCATTCTCACGCCGAGGTCACGTGTAAAGGTCTTGCTGGCTTCAACAATGCGGGCTTCGATGAGCACTTGCCTGGGCGCTACGTCAATTTCGGTGATGAGCCGGCGTAAATCGCCTAGGCGCACGCCGATGTCCGTCACAAAGAGTTTGTTGCTGCGCTCATCCACCACCACGCTGCCGCGCTTGGAGAGCACGGTTTGTTCTTTGCTCTTCAGAAAGTCGAAGATTTCCTTGGCGCGGTGGTAATTGATTTGGAAAGTCTCGGTTTGCACCGGTTCCAGTTCTTCAATCTGGGCACGGGCTTCGTTAATCATCTTCTCGCGGGCGGCCAGTTCGTCGCCGGGCGCAATCCAGATAACGTTGCCGTTGCGGCGCATA
>JAIRPB010000085.1 GCA_031257305.1 Azoarcus sp. | reverse complement strand
GTAGATACAAGGGGCGGGTTTCAAACCCGCCCTGCTCAACAAACCTCGCAGTCCCAAACAAAATCCCCCGCCAACCCAAACCGCTTCTCAGTTGTCGCGTTCATAGGTATGGGCGCGATGGGTATCCGCATTGATGATGCAGGCCTTTTGACTAGTTAGACTACGGTGTTTAGGAGATACAAATGGTTCACGTAATCCGTTTTTTTCTAGGGTTGTTTATTGTCTGCTTTGCCTTGGCAGTCCAAGCGCAAAATTTTGAAGACATCCGGCGTAATGCAGAACGGGGAGATGCGAAAGCCCAAACCAATCTCGGTGTGATGTACAGCTATGGGAATGGCGTGACCCAAAATGACGAAGAAGCCGTCAGGTGGTATCGCAAAGCGGCAGAACAGGAGCTTGCGCATGCCCAATACTATCTCGGCCGGATGTACGCTGAAGGGCGCGGCGTTTCTCAAGATGACGCAGAAGCCATAGGGTGGTTCCGTAAGGCGGCGGAACAGGGGCTTGCGAATGCCCAATACCATCTCGGTTTAATGTACGCCGAAGGGCGCGGCGTTTCTCAAGATACAGCAGAAGCCATAGGGTGGTTCCTTAAGGCAGCGGAACAGGGAAATAGGGAAGCCCAATACTATTTCGGTTTGAGGTACGCCGAAGGGCGTGACGTTTCTCAAGATGACGCAGAAGCCGTAGGGTGGTTCCGTAAGGCGGCAGAACAGGGGCTTGCGCATGCCCAATACTATCTCGGCCGGATGTACGCCGAAGGGCGCGGCGTTTCTCAAGATGACGCAGAAGCCATAGGGTGGTTCCGTAAGGCGGCGGAACTGGGGCTTGCGAATGCCCAATACTATCTCGGTGTGATGTACGCCGAAGGGCGCGGCGTTTCTCAAGATGACGCAGAAGCCATAGTGTGGTATCGCAAGGCGGCGGAGCAGGGAAATAGGGAAGCCCAATATTATTTCGGTTTGATGTACGCCGAAGGGCGTGACGTTTCTCAAGATGACGCAGAAGCCGTAGGGTGGTTCCGTAAGGCGGCAGAACAGGAACTTGCGCATGCCCAATACTGTCTCGGCCGGATGTACGCCGAAGGGCGCGGCGTTTCTCAAGATGACGCAGAAGCTATAGGGTGGTTCCGTAAGGCAGCGGAACAGGGAAATAGGGAAGCCCAATTCATTATTGGCTATGTGTACGCCGAAGGTTATGTCGTGGCTCAAGACAACGCAGAAGCCGTCAGGTGGTATCGCAAGGCGGCGGAGCAGGGGCTTGCGAATGCCCAATACTATCTCGGCTGGATGTACGCCGTAGGGCGTGGTGTTTCTCAAGATACAGCAGAAGCCATAGTGTGGTATCGCAAGGCGGCGGAACAGGGCGACAAGGATGCCCAATTTAATCTTGGCGTGATGTACCTAGATGGGCAGGACGCAACCCGAAATTACAAGGAAGCCTACAATGAAGCCGTACTGTGGTTCCGCAAAGCGGCAGAACAGGGACATAAGGAAGCCCAATATAAACTCGAACGCCTATACCAAAACGGACAGAGTTCATGAACTACACCATCATCCCTTTTCCGCGTCGACCCGCCCCTCAACGGCCCGGAACGAAGCCCGCAAATGGGTAAGCCGCTTTGACTGACCCGGCTCCCGCACAAACGCGCCGACGCAACCGTCGTAGAGGCGGGTTTCAAACCCGCCCAAACCGTGGGCAACCCGAAACGTGCCGGTTGGCGGGACAAGGGCGGGTTTGAAACCTGCCCCTACATAAAAATTTGCCGCAGAAGAAACAGGCAATGTCCTTACTCATACCGGAAGCATATTTCTGGATTTCCGCTTTCGCGGGAATGACAGCAGGATTTGAGGGCAAATCATGACCTATCCACACGCATTAGTTGCTCTGGCAAGGTTGTTAAACGTGGCTTTGTTACCCCGGTATCAAAAATCCATCCTGTTCTCTCAACCGAGCGCACTGAGTCAAAAACGCGAGTTTTGTTACCGCCAACAGGATGCGTTGCATCCAAAGCGTAACTGACAACTGCGCGGGCGTGGCCACCGGGCTGGCCCGCCTTGCCGGCCAGCAGGATGCCGTTATCTGGCCGTCAAGAAATTCTTTGATGAGATGGTCGCTGCCTTGGTTGTTTTCGTTGAGGCTGACCAGCTTCCGGGCTTCATCTACCTGCTCCGCGCGCGTTTTGCCAAAGTTTCTAGTGAGGCGCGTAACGGGGTGTCGGGGGGTAAGGTCGCGGCGAAGGTTTTGATATGGTCGCGGGCGGCTTCGGAAATGGTTCTTGCGGGGGGCTTTTTGGGCAAAGGGGGCGGTTCCGCCAAACTGACTTTGACTTGGATTTGCCGTAGGGGCGTGCCCGCACGTAGAAAGTGCTCTATGAGAAAGGGAACAATCTGCTTGAGGCGCACGGCGACCGCGCCGTTGCCGGCGATGAGGGTGAGCACTTCGTCGTTGAGATTGGCCACGCGGCAGACATTGGCATACTGCGCGGGGAGCGCGGACATGAGCACGCGCTGTAGGCGGTTGAGCCTTGCGGCATGTTCTAGGAGCCGCGAAAGCGACGAATCTTGGTTAGAAAAGCGGTGCAGCAGGGTACTCACAGACAACTCTCCGGTTCACGTACAGCGGCATGATAGACTACTTGTTTTTTCGTATCGCCTACACCACACGCTATGATTTCCGGCCTGCTCAAAAAGGTTTTCGGTTCACGCAATGACCGCCTAATCCGCCAATATTCCCGCGCCGTCGTGCGTATCAACGAACTTGAACCTGCGATTTCGGCGCTCTCTGACGAGGCGCTTGCTGGCAAAACAGCCGAATTCCGGCAACGGCTTGGGCAGGGTGAAGAACTGGATGCTTTATTGCCAGAAGCCTTTGCTGTGGTGCGCGAGGCCGGCAAACGTACCTTGGGCTTGCGCCATTTTGATGTGCAGTTGATTGGCGGCATGGTGCTCAACGACGGCAAAATCTCGGAAATGCGCACGGGCGAAGGGAAAACGCTTGTGGCTACGCTCACGGCCTATCTCAACGCCCTGCCCGGCAAAGGGGTGCATATTGTCACCGTCAATGATTATCTCGCCAGCCGCGACGCAGAATGGATGGGGCAAATCTACGGTTTTCTGGGGCTGACGACGGGCTGCAACCTGTCACGCATGAGCCACAGCGAAAAGCAGAAAGCCTACGCGGCGGATATTACTTACGGGACAAACAACGAGTTTGGCTTTGATTACCTGCGTGACAACATGGTTTATTCCGCCTCTGAGCGGGTACAGCGCGGGCTGGCTTATGCCATTGTGGACGAGGTCGACTCCATCCTGATTGATGAGGCGCGGACCCCGCTCATCATTTCTGGGCAAGCGGAAGACCATACCGATTTGTACGTCAAAATGAATGAGGTGGCCCCGCTCCTGAAAAAACAGGAAGGCGAAGGCGATAACGTCACAGTGCCCGGCGACTATACGGTTGACCTCAAAGCGCATCAGGTTTTGCTCACCGAACAAGGGCATGAAACCTCCGAAGGGCTAATGGTGAAAATGGGGCTGCTTGCCGAAGGGGCCGGGCTTTACGACCCGGCTAACATTTTGCTGGTTCACCATCTGTACGCCGCCCTGCGTGCCCATGCGCTGTACCACATAAACACGCATTATGTGGTGCAAAATGACGAAATCATTATCGTCGACGAATTCACCGGACGCCTCATGACGGGACGCCGCTGGTCAGAAGGGCTGCATCAGGCAGTGGAGGCCAAAGAAGGGGTTTCGGTGCAGTCCGAAAACCAGACGCTGGCTTCTATTACTTTCCTAAACTACTTCCGCATGTACGGAAAGCTCGCGGGCATGACGGGCACGGCGGATACCGAAGCGCACGAATTCCATTCCATCTATGGGCTAGAAACCGTTGTGGTGCCCACCAACCGCCCGTCGAAACGCTCAGATGCCAACGACAAGGTCTACCGCACCGCCAGCGAAAAATGGGCGGCGGTTATCGAGGACATCCGCGATTGCGTCAAACGCGGCCAGCCCACGCTGGTGGGCACTACTTCCATCGAAATCAACGAACACCTCTCTAGCCTGCTTAAAAAACAAGGCATCAAGCACGAAGTGCTCAACGCCAAACAGCACGAACGCGAGGCAGAAATTATTGTGCAGGCCGGTTTGCCGGGGCAGGTAACGATTGCCACCAATATGGCGGGCCGGGGCACGGACATCGTGCTAGGCGGCAATATCGAGAAAAAAATATCCGCGCTCCGCACGAGCGACCGCCCCGAAGCCGAAAAAGAATCCGCCATCGCCACCATGCGGGCTGAATGGCAAACGGTTCACGACCAAGTGGTTGCGGCGGGCGGCCTGCATATTATCGGCACGGAACGCCATGAATCGCGCCGCATTGATAACCAGTTGCGCGGACGTTCAGGCCGTCAGGGCGACCCGGGTTCTAGCCGCTTTTATCTTTCGCTGGAAGACCCGCTGCTCAAAATCTTTGCCGGGGACCGCCTTAACGCCATCATGGTGCGGCTCAAGATGCCAGAGGGCGAAGCCATTGAGCACGCAATGGTCACGCGCTCGCTAGAGTCCGCGCAGCGTAAGGTGGAGCAACGCAACTTCGACATCCGTAAGCAATTGCTGGAATACGATGACGTTGCCAACGACCAGCGCCGTGTTATCTACAAAAACCGCAACGAGCTACTGGAAAGCGACGATGTTTCCGACACCGTGCGCGGGATGCGCCATGAAGTGCTGAACCATGTTTTCCGCTTGTACGTGCCGGAAGAAAGCGTGGAAGAACAGTGGGACATTCCCGCGCTAGAACGGGCGCTGGCAGCAGATTTCCTATTGCCCGTACCCGTTGGGGAATGGATTAAAAGCAATCCGACGATTGATGACATAGGGATGCTCACCCGTATCATCGACGCCGCTGACGAAGCATACAAACAAAAAATCGCTATCGTTGAGCCTTCCGCTTGGCATCAGTACGAGCGCCACGTCACGCTCGGTAGCCTTGATAACCTCTGGCGCGAGCACCTCGCCGCGCTGGACCTTCTGCGGCAAGGCATCCACCTGCGCGGCTATGCGCAAAAAAATCCCAAGCAAGAATACAAACGCGAGGCGTTCCAGCTATTCGGCAACATGATTGACGCTTGGAGCCAAGAAGTCACCCGCGTACTGCTCACAGTGCAAATCCGCACCGAATCCCCCGAAGAACAGCTGGCGGCGGCAGAGGCATCCCATCCTAGCGAGAACGTCCGCTACCAACATGCTGACTATGACGAAGTGCTGGCCGATGCGGGAACGCCCAAACCGCGCCGCTCGGCCATTGCCGGCCCTAAAGTGGGGCGAAACGACCCCTGCCCTTGCGGTTCTGGCAAAAAATATAAGCATTGCCACGGAAAACTAAACTAAGCCCTCATTAGGAAAACCACATGGCCGTCAATCTAAAGCCCCCTGCCCCTGCCGGATTGCGGCCTGTGCCCGGAGTCCGGCTTGGCGTTGCGGAGGCGGGTATCCGCAAAACGGGCCGCAATGACCTCACCGTGATTGAACTGGCCCCCGGCAGCCAAGTCGCGGGCGTGTTCACCCAAAACCGTTTTTGCGCCGCGCCCGTGACGGTCTGCCGGGAACATCTCGCTATCGGGAATATCCGCGCATTGGTTATCAATACCGGCATCGCCAACGCAGGCACGGGAGAGCAAGGCTTAAAAGATGCCCGCGCTACCTGCGAGGCATTAGCCAAAATTCTTTCAGTCAGCAGCAGCCAGATTCTGCCGTTTTCCACGGGTGTGATTCTTGAGCCGCTGCCCATGAACCGCCTCCTTGCAGGACTCCCGCACGCATATGCCCACTTACGGGATGACGGCTGGTTTGACGCGGCCCACGCCATCATGACTACCGACACCATTGCCAAAGCCGTGTCAGAGCAAGTTATGGTGGGCGGCAAAACCATCACTGTCACAGGCATGTCCAAAGGCGCGGGCATGATTCGCCCCAACATGGCGACCATGCTAGGCTTTGTGGCCTGTGACGCGGCTATTTCCCCTTCCCTGCTCCCAACGCTGGCCCGTGACGCGGCGGACGCCTCGTTCAACAGCATCACGGTAGATGGCGACACGTCCACCAACGATTCTTTCATCGTCATCGCCACAGGGCAGGCGGGTAACGTAGAAATCACCGACGCGGACAGCCACGATTACCGCGAACTGGCCCGCGCAATCACTGCTGTAGCTATCCGTCTGGCGCAATCCATCGTCCGCGATGGCGAAGGCGCTACCAAGTTTATGAGCATCGTGGTGGATGGCGGCGCTAACCGCGAGGAATGCCGCAAGGTGGCTTATGCCGTGGCGCATTCCCCATTGGTCAAAACCGCTTTTTTTGCTTCCGACCCTAACCTAGGGCGCATCCTTGCGGCGATTGGCTATGCGGGCATCGACACTCTTGACGTAGGGCGTTTGCGCGTCTGGCTGGGCAACCCGGATGAAAAAACGCTTGTGGCAGAACGCGGAGGCCGCGCCGCAGGGTACGATGAAGAAACCGGAGCGCGGATTATGAAAAATGCCGAACTCACCATTCAGGTTGACCTCGCCCGAGGGCCGGCAAGCGCCAACGTCTGGACGTGTGATTTTTCCTACGACTACGTAAAAATCAATGCCGACTACCGTTCCTAACCCTCCGCCCGTTTGCCGGGAACCGGCGCAACCGTGCTACCGTTATCCCCCTCTCGCTGACACAATCTGTTTCGCCTGACGACCCGCCGTTTACCGAGAAGTTTGAGAAGCCATGAAAGTTAAAACCCAGTTTCTGTGTGCCGTTACCCTTCTCGCAGTCTGCATTCCCGTGGTGTTCTTTCTGTTCGATACAGACGCCAAATTCTGGTGCTACCTCGCCATTTCCCTCGTCACGATGTCGAGTTACGCTTGGTTTGGGAATAGCGCCCGCGACAAGGAAACCCTTCCCGACAAACAAGGCAACAGCAGAAAGATGTCGCTCGAGGCCTTTGGCGACACCTGCTATTACTTAGGCTTTATTTCTACGCTTTTCTTTTTCATCGCCTGCCTGTTCGATATACAAGACAGCACGCTGAAACTTTCCGCCTTGGTGCAGAAATTTGGCATTGGGCTGTTCCCAACCATCTTTGGCCTTGTCACCCGGCTTAGCTTTGCCGGTTTTAAGCTCTCCATCGTCGATGCGCAGGACCGCGCCGGCAACGAAGCCCTTAGCGCCATAGAAGAACTCGGCGTCCAAGTGAAGTCCACCCTCAAAAAAATGAACGACCTCCAAAGCAACATCATCCAGGTTTCAGAAAACGCGGTGAGCCGGGTTTCCGATGAAGTTGCCCATTTAAGCAAGAGCAACGCTGAACTGGCAAAAATGAACCGGGAAACGTTCAAAAACATCATCAACAGTATCGGCGTGGCGGGCAAACAGCTTATCTCCTTCCTAGATGGCTACGCAGAAGCAGTCAACCGGCACATGCAGAAGGGGCTTGTGTTCCCAGATGATTATTTCGTCAACGCGCTGGAAGCGCCTTTGGGCAGGCTGGCCCTAAGCATTGCGGACACCACGGAAAACATGACGAAACTCACCACTGGACTCACTAACTCGCTCAACACGCTACGTCCCGCCCTAGAAGAAACGCGCACCCACTCCTCTGAAATTGGGGATGCTCTAAGCCATATCATCGAACTTGCCAAAAAACAGGAATCGCTGGTCTCCAATACCAAAGGGCACGTCGACTCTATGAAGTCGCTTGCCAAAACGCTCGCGACTACGCAAGAAAAATTTGCCCAAGTCTCCACCACCGTAGCCACCCAAAACGAAGCCCTAAACACCTTCGTGGCAACCACCCAAAAACAACAGGCCGAACTTGCCAGCGCCATTAAAAAACAGCAGGCAGACATTGCCGCCGCAAACAAAATCCAGTCAGACACGCTCACCCGGCACATTGAGGAGAGCCGCAAGCAATATGCCGAAATGGCCGGCACCGTAACCTACCAAGCCGAAGCAATGGGGCGCTTTATCGAAGCCAGCCAAGCCGAAATGCTCACGCAAGGCTCCGCCCTCAATACAAACATCGAACAACAAACACGCATCTCGTCAGCCATTGTGGGCCAAACCGAAACAATGGCCCAGCGGATTGAAGCCATCTCAGAGCAGCACACCCGGCTTACCGAAACGGCCATTGCCCAAAACACCGCTTTAACCAACTTCATCGAATTAAACCGCCGCAAACAAGAAGAAACTTTCTCCGCCCTCACCACGCAGGCTAAAGCGTTAACGCAGCACATCGAACGTTATGCCGACGCATCTGACAAAGCCGCTTCCCGGCAAGAGATACTGTGCCAGTTCGTGGAAAGCAACCAGCAGCAGCAACAAGCGGCCGTCGACGAAATCACCATCCAAAGCCGTGCGCTGACCCAATATGTCGACCGCCAGTCCAAAACGCTGGACACGCTCCAATCCCTGCCAGAACTCATGACGCTCCAAACCAAAGCCCTGGCCCGCTACGTTGAAATTAGCCAGCAGAAACTGCTTGACGCCTCCACGGCCATCATCGAATCGTTTGAAACCGTGAAAAGGGATCTCATCCCAGAATCGTCGCAGCCCATCCAGTCGGAAGCGTTCATGGAACAAACCCGCGCGCTGGCGGACTATATCGAAACCTGCCAACAGCAATTGCTTGACACCACATCCGCCGTCAGCGCCATTGGCGAGCAATACACTGACATCTCAAAGAAAGTGTCCG
>JAIRPB010000150.1 GCA_031257305.1 Azoarcus sp. | reverse complement strand
AAGCCGCTGGATGTTTGCGGCGAGAACGCTGAGTTTTCGGTGGGAGCCTATTTCCTCAAAGATACCCTAGGAATAGATATTGATAATTTCGAGAATTACCCCAAAGACATAAAATGTTTCGTAGAAAATGCTACACAATGCGATCATTTTTCGGGGGAACAGGGAGATACCGATGAGGAAAGATTGCAAGAGATTATCCTAGCAATGAAAAAATACTGCGGTGACGCATTAGCGCAAATGCCAATCGTTAAGAAAAAATATGAACAAGATACCCGCATCAATAAGAAGGTTCTGACAATTTGCGAAACAATAAATACGGATGACAATCAAAAATCAGGGTTCCATGTAGATACAACATGCGCCTTGATGAATTTACAATGCCCCAACGATGTTTCAGAATGCCTCAAAAGATAACCACGCAAAACGGAATGATTGTTTCTGACCGTGCCACAGAGAAATTATTCTAGCTTTCATGTGTTCGGCGATAAGCGTTACATTTTGAGCGGCTATATGGAGTACAACATCTTACGGGCGTCTTTTGGAAGGTAATTATGTAAAAAAATGCGGGAGAACGCTCCCGCACTCCATAATAAGACGCTGTAAAAGGCCAGAAATTTTATTCCTTTTATTCCCATGAGGGCGGGTTTGAAACCCGCCCCTACATGAAAAAAGACTCGCTTTCGCGAGTCTTTTTTTTGAAACCTAACGCGCTACTGCAACAGCAGTGCGCTAGATACAAACAGCCCTTAAGCCGCTTGGTTTTGCTTCACATCCCAACCCGCTTCCACTTCTTTGCCCAGCGAGCCGTCTTTGTTTTGTTCTTTGACTTTCACCAGAATCTTGGCATAAGACATGCTGATTGATTCCGGCACTTGGCTGCTGGCATTGGAACCGTTCGGGGACACGTAGGTGATGATGACGTCTTCCAGCGTGACGTTCATAAACTCAATGGCGCCCAGCTTTTCGTTGCCAGAGCTTTTGCAGACGGAAACTTGCACTTTCGGGATGTGCTTGCCCAATGCGCAATACTTAAACAGCACGGGGGAAGTTTTGTCGATAGCGTGCGTAAACTGTAGTACGTCAAAGCTGGCGCGGCCTACACCGGAGCCGCCGCCTACGGATGCTGAAGAGGAATTGGAAACGGAATAGCTAAACGTTTCCGCCTCAATCCAGCCTTTATGTTTTGCTTCTTGGCTTTCGCCTTCGATGCCATCAATCTTGACGTAAATTGCCTGTTCGGACATGTTGCGTACCTGCCTTTTTAACGGAGGGTGGGAAAATGGACCGTATGCTTACTACGCAAATTCACGGCCTAGGAAAAACTCACACAAAAGAGTGCGCATATTAGGCGGGATATAGAGGGGTGTCAATATTGCCTACACACCGTTTTGGCCGGAACGGGGCTTGCGGCGTCCCGGCATCTCAATTTGCGCAATGCCAATGTTTTTATAAGCGGTTCATTTGGTTTGCGGGGTTTAATTGACCCGCAACCTTATTTATCCGCCTTATCCGGCAGGGACGCTAAGGCACGGTTAATGCTGTCCGCATCCATATAGCCCACGGTACGTTCGCCATTGGCAAAGAACATCACGGGAGTGCCCGTGAGGCGTAGCTTTCTGCCCAGTTCAACGTTAAGGTCAATGGCTTTGCTGTCGCACTCCGCCGCTTTGGGGGCTTTGCCATCGACAATCCATTCAACCCATGCGGCGGCTTTATCTTTCGCGCACCAGATATGGCGCGATTTGGCGGTTGAATCATCTGAGAGAATAGGATAGAGAAATGTGTAGATGGAAACATCTTTTACTTTTTGCAATTCCTTACCTAGACGTTTGCAAAAACCGCAATTTGGGTCTTCAAAAGTCACGATAACCCGTTTGCCATTACCATTAACCCGTTTAACGGCCTGTTCTAAAGGCAGGGATTTGAAATCAATACTGGCGAGTTTATCTAACCTTACACGGGTTAAATTTTCCCGTGTTTTGGTGTCGATGATATTGCCGACAACAACAAAACTGACCGCTTTATCGGTATAAAACAATTCGCCGTTATTCAGCAAAACTTCGTATAACCCGCCTTGCGGGATGCGGGTAACGGATTCCACCAAAGTTTCAGGCACACTGAGGAATGCCGCAACGGCTTTGCGCACATTGCCCGCTTCATCGGCACGGGCCGCCGGGGCGGTTAATAGCGAGATGGCGGCAACCATCAGTAAAACGGCCCGCAACGGGCGAAAAACAAAGGTCATGGCGTTCTCCAAAATGGGCTGTGAAATGGGTGCGTTAGTGATGTCCGGTTTCTGGATGATGATACGCCACCGAGAGAAAGTCGACTTTGCCCACGAGCCGCCTCGAAAGTTCGTCCGTAATCCGCCCGGTTTTGGCAAGGCGGTGAAACGTTTTTCGCTCTGCATCCCACGCAATCTGGCGCAATTTGAGGTCAATTTTGTCCACATTGCGCAAAGTCTGCCCATCTTCCGTGCTAAAGGCTTCCTCAGCCAGCCTGTAGCGGTAATTCTCAACAATCCTGAGCGCCGTTTGGGTATAAAGCTCGGCTTCGCCGGGGTGTTTTTCGGCCATCTCGTGGCAGGTATCTTCCACGGCTTTAATGGCTGAAGCGGCCGCTTCCCGGAGGGCGTCTTCTTCTTGGCGCTCTTTGGCGGAAACGTCAGGCACATCCATCGCTTTGCCCCGCAACAGCCGGGGCAGAAAAACGCTGGCCGTGGTGAGCGAAATCAGGATAACCGTTGCCGCCAGAAAAATAGCTTGGTCCCGCGCCGGAAAAGGCGAGCCGTCATGCTTCATGATGAGCGGCAGAGACATCACGCCCGCCAGCGTCACCGCCCCCCGCACACCCGCCAGCGACATCACCGGCACAATGCGCGGGTCCACTTCAACCGCTATCGCTTCGTCTCTGCCACGGCGTGAGAAGAACGACACCACACGCAACGAAAGCCACACCCAAAGGTAGCGCAGCCCCACGAGCGCCGCAGTAATCACCACCGCGCAAACCAGCAGCCACAAGCTGGCGCCTACTTTTCCGGTGGCCCCCGCAGCCGCCTGCATGGCGTTTCCGACAATAGCGGGCAGTTGTTCCCCAAGCAGCACAAACATGAGGCCGTTCAAGGCAAAGCGCACCATGTCCCACACGGCGGTGCGCTGTACGCGGGTGGCGGCCAGCGCACGGCCTGTGAGTTCGATATAGCTCATGGTAATGCCCGCCGCCACGGCGGCGAGAATCCCGGAGGCATGAAAAAGCTCCGCAGCAAAGTACACGCCAAAGGGCGTGAGCAAGTTCGTCAAAATAGACGCGCCGCTTTCTTCGCCCCAATGGCGGGATAACCAGTGCTGCGTGTAGTTGACCGCCAACGTAATCGCCACGCCCAGCAACAGCCCGCCCACAGCCATCCATAAAAAAGAGAGGGAAGCCGTCCCAAGCGAAAATTGGCCGGTCATCGCGGCCAGCACCGCGAAACGGAAACACACCAAGCCCGAAGCGTCATTGAGCAGCGATTCGCCTTCAAGGATGTGCATCAACCGCTTAGGCAACGGACAGCGCGAGACAATGGACGACACCGCCACCGGGTCGGTAGGCGACACCACGGCCGCCAGCGCAAACGCCACGGACAGCGGGATGTCTGGAATGAGCACGTGAATCAAAAAGCCCGCGCCCACCACAGTAAAAATAACTAACCCCAGCGCGAGGCTAAGCACGGTGATTTTGTCGTGAAACAGGCTAGCCTTGGGAATGCGCCACCCATCGAGAAACAGCAACGGCGGCAAGAAAGCAAAGAGAAAAATTTCCGGCTCAAGTTTGACGGCGCTCTCTGGCGCAGCGGCAATCAAAACGCCCAGCGCAATTTGTATGAGCGGCAGGGGCACGGAAACCGGCAAAGCGCGCGCAAGATAACTACTGGCTACCACGGCCAGCAACATAATGAGCACCACTTCAATTGAATGCACTTTTTATTCCTAACTAAACCGTTCTGAACAGATGGAAAAGCGGCGCGGCTTTCTCATCTTCTGCGGAAAATATCGTGACAAGACTTACAGCTTGCGCGGGTTTCCTTATAAGCCGACTGAATTGTTTCTAGTTCTTCTGCCGCCCTTAGTTTTGCGGAAGCGGCCAGAAAACGCTGTTTTTCAGCCTCGAACTTCTCTGGCTCTGTCCACACTTCTGGCTGCGATTTGCTGGGCGGATAGTTGGTATCTGCCCCAAAATAAGCCCACGGCCCTTCATCGGCGCTCGCCAGTTTTTCTTTCAATTTAGAAAATCTTTCGAGACTGAATGGTTTTTCACGCTGTTTGATGTCATCCAGCATCACGCCAATCGGCTCATACGCATTGAGCATTGCCGTAAACGCCTCTTGGCGATGCTTAACAGGCTGTCCGGGGCGGGTATCCTCCGCCTCAGGACTACACGCCGCCAGCGCGATGGCAAACAAAAAAGCAGTAAAACGTAATGTCATGCTAACCCCGGAAAACGGCGGATTATACACAACCCATCCGCCTCAAAGCCCCCGTTATTGAACGGGGACGTGAGGAATTTCTTTAGATGCGCATTTTGGCTGATGCAAGATAATTTTCAGACTGTAGGATATATTCATAAAACGTCTCTTAATGCTTTCAGACAAATGTATTGATTTTATTCATCTCAATAATGATTAGTCTTTTTCAGCGTTTTTCTTTTTTGTTAGCGCCAACTCCAATAGTTTGATGCTTTTATCAAGACAAAAACAAACCAATCGGAACGCACAGAATATGGCTAAACATATCTAACCATGCGCATAGCCACGTTGTCAGGAAAACGCCAGCACTAAATGCCCAATCGGTTCGGCAGTAGGCTTCACTTTTATCTCGATGTCGTACCCAAGGCGATTCAGGCAATCCATTAGCTTGCGTTCTGAAATGTTGGAAAAATTGCCGCGCATCATGTCGGAGAGTTTAGGTTGCGTGATGCCCATGCGTTTGGCGGCACTCGTCTGCGTCAGCCCAAGGCGGCGCATCGCCTGCCTAATCTCGAAAACCAGCTTGCTTTTGACCATGAGTTTCTCCGCGTCGGGGAAACCGAGGTCAGCGAATACATTGCCGGAACTTTCCCAGAATTCGACGCCGTTAACGACATGTTT
>JAIRPB010000139.1 GCA_031257305.1 Azoarcus sp. | reverse complement strand
TCCCAGCCCGCCGCGACTTGGCCGCCTAGGGCGCCGCTGTCACGTTTTTGCTGGCTGTAGACGATTTTGAACCGCCCCGGCGTAAAGCTGATGCTTTCAACGGGGAAGTCCCCGCCGCCTTCATGGTTGTAGGCGCTGATGAGTACCTGCTCCATTTTGATTTCCAGATATTTTTGCTTGTCGCTGCCGGAACGGCAAACTTCCAAGGTGATTTCTTTGATGTGCTTCCCGGTGCAGCCTGCCTCAAACAGTTTGGGCGTGGCCTTGTCGACCTGCTTGGTGATGGAGAACGGGCCAAAGGTTACGCGCTCGGCAGACGCGCCGCCCGCGCTACTGGCGGTAGCCGAAGCGGGCTGGATGAGACCGTGGTGGTAGGAGAGGATTTCAATCCAGTCCTGATGTTTGTCGTCTAATGATTCGCCGGGGATGCCGTCAATCTTTAAGAATGCGTCGAATGCCATGATGCTGTGACTCCCTTCTCTGTTGAATAAGGCTCGAAATATATCTGTATTCATGAGATTTGTCACGATGTCAGAAATTTATTTATAATATTTGCATATTGCGCCAATACAAAGGGCGGGTTTGAAACCCGCCCCTACATTGTTGAGCAGAAGTCTCTCATCGCGCCCACGAACAGCGTCATAGCGGCAAACAACCTACCCGACGGCGTTTTGTTTTTTAGAAGGCATCAAAAAAACAGTTTGGACAGCGGCCTAACGCAACAGAGCCGGACAAAGCCTACAAACGATGCGGCATTACCTTCTATGCCCGCGCCTTCCGCCTGCGAATGTGCGGGGAGGGGGGGTTGGCTGTAAGGGGGGCGGCTCCGAGTCTTCGGGCAGGACGACGTTAACTTCCATTACGTCGTAAGAGTCTTGCCGGCTGAACTGGATGTTGATGGCATCGGGTCCGACTTTGACGTATTTCGAGATGACTTGGAGCAATTCATCTTTTAAGGCCGTGTAGTCCACCCGCCCTATGTTTGAGCCACGGTCATGCGCAATCAAAATTGCCAGACGGTTTTTGGCAGTGGCGGCCGATTTAATTCTTTTGCCGAAAATGCGGGCAAGGAATCCCATGTTACTTGCCTCCAAACAGGCGTTGGAACAGGCCGGGTTTCTCGAAATTGACGAAACGCAACGGGCGCTGTTCGCCAAGAAAACGGGAAACCACATCAGCGTAGGCGTCGGCCACATCCGAACCTTTGAGGTGGATGGCGGGGATACCTTGGTTGGAGGCGTGCAGTACAGATTCGGATTCCGGGATAACCCCTAACAGCGGGATGCGCAGGAGTTCTTGCACGTCTTTGTAGGAGAGCATCTCGCCGTTTTCGACACGCTTGGGGGCGTAACGGGTTAGCAGCAGGTGCTCTTTGACCGGTTCGCCGCCTTCGCGCGCGCGCCGGGATTTTGATTGCAGGATGCCGAGGATGCGGTCGGAATCGCGGACCGAGGACACTTCGGGGTTGGTCGTCACAATGGCCTCATCCGCAAAGGTGAGCGCCATCACCGCGCCATGCTCAATGCCGGCCGGGGAATCACAGACTGCGTAATCAAAGCCCATGCTGTCGAGTTCTTTGAAAATGGCTTCTAGCCCTTCTTCGGTGAGGGCTTCTTTATCGCGTGTCTGCGAGGCAGGCAGGATAAACAGGTTGTCATTTTCGCAGTGCTTATCTTTAATGAGCGCCTGATGGAGTTTGGCCTCGCCGTGGATAACATTGATGAGGTCATAAACAACGCGCCGCTCGCACCCCATGATAAGGTCGAGGTTACGTAGCCCCACATCGAAATCAATGACCGCTGACTTAAAACCCCGCAGGGCCAGACCCGACGCAAATGCCGCGCTGGTGGTGGTTTTGCCTACCCCGCCTTTGCCGGATGTAACAACAATGACTCTCACTTTTTCCCCTTCAATGATTGAGACCGTTTTCAGTCATATTTTAAGAGGGTCGATGACAATAGACTGATTTTTGGCCGAGGACTTCATACGCACGACAACCGCGCCGCCCGCGATAATATCGGGAACGCCGCGCTCAAACGTTCGATAAACACCGGCTACCGCAACGAGTTCTGGACCAAAACACGTTGCAATGATGCGCGCTTCGGTGTTGCCGCGCGCACCGGCAAGCGCCCGTCCCGCTAAGGGGCCGAAGCAATGGATGTTGCCGTCGGCTATCACTTCCGAACCGGGACTGATGCCCGCCAGCAGGACGAGGTCGCCCCCTTGCGCGTAAATTTGCTGCCCCGAACGCACGGGCTTATCTATATACAAAGTGGGGGACGACGGGCCAGAAACAGGCGGGGGCGGAGGCGCGCTTTTGGCGACGGGTTTTGCTTCTGCCGTGGCGGGTGAAGCGTCAAAGTCAGCCAGCCCCACGCGCCGCGCGCCCGCAATCTGTGCTTCATCGGATAACCCGCGAGTCCCAACGGGCTGTAACCCATAACGGCGCAACAAAGAAAGCAAACCGTTCCAGTCAATTGCCCCAGACGCTTCAATAGCTGAAAAATCAAGAATAGCCGCTTCGCGGTTAAACACACCGGGTTTGCCGCCCAGCATCTTGTGCATTTCGTCGGCAAGCCCAGCAGGGTCGGTGCGGTTCAGAGAAACAAGAACCGCCTCCAGACTTGTATTGTGGAATTCAATCGACCTAGAAGGGGAGGGGCGAGTCATGAATGCGGCAAACGGCGGTTTCAAGAATCCGGCAAGTCTAATAGCAGGGCGGTTTTCCGGCAAGGCTCATGGCGGCCGCACTTAACCTTGCCGGATGGAAGAGTTCACAAATTGGCTTATTTCGCCCGCATCCATGCCCGCGTGGCATCCAACATCCGGCAGGAATAGCCCCATTCGTTGTCATACCAAGCCAGCACTTTCACCAGTGTTTCGCCGTTTTCTCCCGTCAGTACGCGGGTTTGGGTGGTGTCGAACGTAGAAGACGCTGAACTGTGGTTGAAATCGGACGATACCAGCGCCTCATCATTCACCGCGAGGATGCCTTTCAGCGGGCCATTCGCCGCCGCCACCATCAGGGCATTGATTTCTTCTTTGGTTGTGGGACGTTCCGGGGTAAAAGTTAAATCGACCAACGAAACGTTTAATGTTGGGACGCGCAACGAGAAACCGTCGAACTTGCCTTTTAACTGCGGCAAGACCAGCCCTACCGCTTTGGCCGCGCCCGTTTTGGTAGGAATAATGTTGACCGCCGCCGCGCGGGCACGCCGCAAATCTTTGTGGGTAACATCCACCATCACTTGGTCATTGGTGTAGGCATGGATGGTCGTCATCAGCCCCTGCCGTATCCCGACGGACTCTGAAAGCACCTTGGCAACGGGCGCAAGGCAGTTGGTGGTGCATGAGGCATTAGAGACAACCGTCATGGCGGAAGTCAGCACGCTTTCATTCACCCCGCAAACCACTGTGGCATCCACGTCGTCACCGCCCGGAGCGGAAATCAACACTTTTTTTGCGCCCTGCGCGAGCAATACCTGTGCTTTTTCTTTACTGGCATAAACGCCCGTGCATTCCAGCAGCACATCTACGCCATGTGCCGCCCAATCCACCTCTTTCGGATTTTTTGTTGAATAGAACGCAATCCGTTTGCCGCCCACAACCAGCGTATCTTCCCCTTGGGTTTCAACCTCCGTGCCAAAACGCCCGTGCGTGGTGTCATATTTCAGCAAATGGGCGTTGGTCGCGAGTCCGCCGGGACCATTAACCGCCACCACTTCCAATTCGTTTTGCAGCCCCTGTTCGTAAATAGCGCGGAAAGCACACCGGCCAATGCGGCCAAAACCGTTGATAGCAACCTTGATGGGCATAAAGTTCTCCTAATGGATGGATAGAGAGGGTTTAGGTTGGCAGCAATCTGCCACAAACACGAAAAGCGGGATTCTACCCGCCCTGCCCCCTAACCCAAAATGAACCTGTCTAAAAGGGTGCCCATTTTGCCGATTGCATTGCTAGAATATGCACGTTTTTTCGGCTATCACAGCATTCCAAAAGATGCCGTGATTTTTTTCTGCATCACATATAGGAATCCGCTTCATGAAACATCATGTCATTGCCAAACTTCTTACCTCCGCGCTGCTTCCCGCCTTTCTCATCACAGGGTGCGGAAGCTCCCCCAAACCCGCCGCAGTAGAAGCGGCTCCCGTCACCCCGGCTCCCGCCCCCGTTATAATTGCCGCCCCCTCCGTCAGCGACGCGCAATTGCTGGAATACGCACAGCAAATCATCAACGGGCTAGACAACAACAACAAAGTTGCCGCCAAGAAAAATAAATATACCGCCCGTTTAGCCAAACTCTCAAAAGGGTTTGCTGCCAAGGATGACGGCCAAAAACTCAATTTCAGGGTTTACCTCGACAAAGAACTCAATGCCTTTGCCGCCCCGGACGGTAGCATCCGCGTCTACTCGGGTCTTATGGACAAACTCGGTGATAACGAATTGCGCGGCATCGTTGGGCATCTAGTGGGCCACGTCAAACTAGGCCATGCCCTGCAAGCTACCCGTGTAGCCTATCTTTCCACCAAAGAGGCTAATGCTGGCGGTACGCTAGGCGCAGGCGGCATCGAAGAATTAACCGAAAAATTCCTAGATACCTCTTATTCCGAGAGTGTAGAGGCTGAAGCTGACGCCTATTCCGTGGAATTTTTAGTCCGCAACAAAATCAAACCCAAAGCCCTTGCAACCGCTTGGCACAAGCTCGCCAAGCTAGAAGCAAGCCTGACAATCAGCCACCCGAATGCCAGCGAACGCGCTGACGCCCTAGGCGAACCCTCTGCTACCCCGCCGAAGCCCAACGCAACCCACAAAAAAGCCTCAAAGAAAAAAGGCTCAAGGAAAGCCGCAAAGGCCGCACAGCAAAAAGCGGCTGAATAAATAAGCCGTCATTCCAACGCAGTCACCCCGGACAAAACATCATCGCCCGGGGTGGCTTTTTGTCCCCTCAAACCTCCCTTGGACCTACTGATGAAAAAGCCTCTGCTCTCATACCTGTTGCCCGCAGTCCTTGCCATTTCGTGCGCCCCTGTTGCCTTTGCGCAAGGAACTCCCGCCGCCCAACCTGCTGCGGCCAAGCCTTTTGTCACCGTCAACAACGTATCCATCCCGCAATATATCGCCGATGAAGTCATCGCCGAATTCCGGTCTCGCGGGACGCCTGATACCCCTGATTTCCGGGAAGGCATACGCGAAGAACTCATTGGCCGCGCGCTTTTGATAGATGAGGCCAAAAAACAGAATCTTGACAAAACGCCCCAATACAGCCGCAACATAGAAACAGCTAAACAAATGCTTTTAGTGCGCGAAGCTGTGGAAGCCTACTTCAAAAAGAATCCGGTCACGGATGCGGAAGTTCAGTCGGCGTATGACTCATTCGTCTCGAAGATGGTCAAAACCGAATACAAACTGCGCACCATCCAATTGAATACTGAAACTGAAGCTAAAGACGCCCTCGCTAAACTTAACAGCGGCAAAAAGTTTGACCAGCTCGCCAAAGAAACCGGTATTGCCCCTACCAAAGAATACGGCGGCGACATGGGCTGGAAAATCCCCCCTTCCCTACCGCCTGTGGTGCTACAGGCACTTCAGGGCGTTGCAAAAGGGAGCTACACCAAACAAGCCGTCCAAGCCAACAATGACTGGTACATCTTCTATGTAGAAGATACCCGCCCTTTCACGCCGCCAAGCATCTCTGAACTGTATGGCAATCTTGTGCAAGGCATCCGTCAGCAAAAACTAGCGCAACACGTCCAAGAACTGCGCAAATCGGCAACGGTGAAGTAACACTAGTTATAACTAGCCCTATCCCGTCACCCGAAGCGACAAATCAAGCGCCTTCACGTCTTTGGTGAGGCTACCGATAGAAATACGGTCAACGCCTACGGCGGCAATGGCACGGACGTTATCAAGGCTAATGCCGCCGGAGGCTTCAAGCACTGCCCGTCCGGCGGCAAGCCGCACGGCTTCGCGCATGTCCTCTAGCGCCATGTTGTCTAGCAAAATCATGGATGCGCCGGCTTTGAGCGCCTCTTGCAGTTCGGCGAGGTTTTCAACTTCTATTTCAATGAAAACTCCCGGCGGGGCAATGACTTGCGCGGCCTTGACTGCTTGCGCGATGCCGCCCGCAGCGGCGATGTGGTTTTCTTTTATGAGAATGCCGTCGTAGAGGCCCGTGCGGTGGTTCAGCCCGCCGCCAACCGTGACGGCGTATTTTTGGGCCAGCCGAAGCCCCGGCAAGGTTTTGCGCGTATCAACAATCCGTGCTTTTGTGCCGCTTACTGCATTCACATAACGCCGGGTAGCCGTTGCGGTAGACGAGAGCAATTGCAGGAAGTTGAGCGCGGTGCGTTCTGCCGTGAGCAAGGTACGCGCCGGGGCAGAGACTTCGCACAATGTCTGCCCCGGCGATACAGCATCGCCGTCCCGCACGTTCCAGCGCACTTGGGTTAAAGGCGAAAGCGCGGCAAAGGCAGCGTTAAACCAGTCTGTACCGCACACGATGGCGGCTTCACGGGTAATGACGGTCGCCCGCGCCAGGACATCTGGGGCAATGAGGAGGGCGGTTAAATCCCCGCTGCCCACATCTTCGGCCAGCGCGGCGGCCACGTTGCGCCCTATTTCGATACGGAGACGGTCATCCAACATAGCGGTCTCCGTGCGGGTTATTTTTTTGCGGATAAA
>JAIRPB010000115.1 GCA_031257305.1 Azoarcus sp. | reverse complement strand
CAGCGGCGCGATGGATGGCTCCGTCAACCCCGCCGCCGCCAAGAAGGGAATTGTTTGCGGCGTTGATGATGGCGTCGACGGCTAATGTCGTAATATCTGCGCAAATGGCGCGAAGCGTGGCAGGCATGATGGTTTTTAGGGCGGAAACCCGTAATGTACGCCTGTTGTTTGGCCGGTAACACTGGGAGGGGGAAACGATGAGGCGTTTTTTAAGGCCGCTCACGGCTGTGGCGGTTTGCTTAGGGATGGCAGGGGGGGCGAATGCGCAGATGCAAAAAGTCAATTTAACCGTTGGCGGGCACAGCATCTTGGCAGAGGTGGCGGCTGATGAGCACACCCAGCATCTTGGCTTGATGTACCGAAGCAGCCTGCCGCCCGACCAAGGGATGGTGTTTGTCCATCCGTTGCCCGGTTTGCTCTGTATGTGGATGAAAAATACGCTGATTCCGCTTTCGGTAGCTTTTCTTGATGAAAAAGGGCGCGTTATCAATATTGAAGATATGGCCCCGCAAACCGAGGAGTCGCACTGTTCGGCAAGCGCCGCCCGTTTTGCGCTAGAAATGAACCGGGGTTGGTTCGCCAAGCACAAAATCAAAGCCGGAGACCGGATAGAAGGGGTTGAGGCGCTGGCGAAGGAGATACCCTAATCGCCGGTTTTTTATTTAGGGACGTTTGGGGTATCTCGCTTTTTCATCTAGCGCATTTCAAACAGTTCTTGATGGAAATGGCTCGTATCGTAACCATGCTCTGCGAGACCACGGCGCAGGGCGTGGCCAAAACCGGTCGGGCCGCAGAACCATAGCGAGGCTTCTTCCCATTCCGGTACTTCGGCGCAGAGTTTTTCTGCGTTTAGCAAGCCGTCGCGCCCATCGACCATTACGCGCAACGTAACACCGGATGCTTCCGAGAGTTGCTGTAAATGTGCGATGAAAGTATCTGCGGGGTTGCGTGTGCAATAGAACAAATGGATTGTGCTTTGGGGTTTCTGTTCCGTGCTGTGGTGAACCAACTCTTCCATCCGTGCGATAAAAGGCGTAATGCCGATACCGGCCCCCACCCATATCTGGCGCGGTTTGTCGCTCTCGAAACGGAAACACCCATAAGGTCCTTCTACCGTTGCAGGGCTGTCTGCTTTGAGTTCGGAAGGCAGCGCCCCTGTGTAGTCGCCTAGATTTTTGACGTGGAATCGTAGCCGCCCGTCGTTTTTCCAAGCCGATGAAATCGTAAAGGGGTGTGCGCCCTCGCCGTCATCGAAACTCACAAACGCAAATTGTCCCGCGTCGTGCCCATCCCAACGGTCATGCGGCAACAGCACATTGATTTCCAACACTTGGTCGTCAGCGTTGTGCCCAACCGATTCCACCCTGCCAAGCGCCCGCCGCTGGTGGCCAATTCGTCTTGTCAGGCTCAAAACGGCTCCTATCGTGCCGCCTGCCATGAGCAAAGCCGTGACCCAAGCGATGGGGGAAATGTCAGCCCAGTATTGGAATTTGACGAGAAACACCGCATGTACGACCAGCGTTAGGTAGGCGATGGCGATGAAGCGGTGTGTTTTGAAAAAATAACGGTAGGGAAACCATTTGATGAGTGCCAGCAAGATTAACACGGCGGCGGCGTAAAACGCCCATTCGCCAATCTGTTCTGCTGGGTGGCGCATTTCCATGAAAAATCTTTGGATAGGTTCCTCGATGACGGGACGCGGCCCGCGTTGCGGGCGTTCAAGCCATCCCCAGCCCACGGCCCATTTCACGCCTTCTGCCCATAGCCAATGCACGATGCCCACTACCAATGCGGAGATGCCTAGCCATTTATGTAGGCGGTAACTTTTATCCAGCCCGCCAAGCCACGGTTCCGCCGTGACCGGGCGAATGGCCAGCATCATGGCAAGGCTCATGGCGCCCATTGCAATGAAACCCGTGTAGTCGACGACAGCCGAGCGGATTTTGAAAAAATTGTCGTAGCTTTGCGCCCAAGGCTGTTCCGCACATAGCCACAGTATTGTTAGCACACCAAACAATGCGCCAAAAACCAACTTAATCTTTTTCATGATACGTATCTCAGCCAAAATAAATTGAGTTGCACAGCTTATCAGCCGTTCTGTCGGGACTTTGTAACGGGATGTAAGGGAGTCTGAAGTACGTGTTAGGTTTTTTACGTGTTTTTCGGAAATAAAAAATATCTAAAATAAATATTTAATCAGTGCGATACCGTAATCGGACAATGCCGGTAATTTTTCCGATGTGTTGCCGCATGTTGAGTTTAAGCGTGAGCCGTAAAAAAAACCGCTCTAACGAGCGGCTTTTTTGAAGAAAGTTTTGTGCTGCTTGTTAGCGCGAATGTTTGCGCAGACGCTCGATAGCGTGGATTTGGGCAACGGCTTCAATCAATTCAGCCTGCGCCTTGGCGTAGTCAATTTTGGCGTTCTTGCTGGCAAGGGAATCTTCAGCCCGCCGCTTGGCCTCAAGCGCCTTCGCTTCGTCCAAATCTTTGCCGCGAATAGCGGTATCAGCAAGCACAGTGACCCCATTGGGCTGAACTTCAAGGATGCCGCCCGCAACGAAGATGAGTTCTTCTTCGGGTTGGTTAGGAACCTTGAGCCGCACCGCGCCCGGCCTAATCCGCGTCATCAGCGGCATGTGGCCGGGCAGGATGCCGAGTTCGCCTTGCTCTCCCGGTAAGACTACGAATTCTGCCAGACCGGAGAAGATTTGCTCCTCCGCGCTGACGATGTCGACATGTACCGTCATAGCCATGATGGCGAATCCTTACTGGAGTTTGCGGCCCTTTTCGACCGCTTCCTCAATGCTGCCGACCATGTAGAACGCTTGTTCGGGCAGGTTGTCGTATTCGCCGTTCACGATGGCTTTGAACCCCGAGATAGTGTCTTTGAGGGGCACATACTTGCCGGGGGAACCCGTAAAGACTTCGGCAACGTGGAAAGGCTGCGAGAGGAAACGCTGAATTTTGCGGGCGCGTGCCACAGTGAGTTTGTCTTCAGGCGAAAGTTCGTCCATGCCGAGAATGGCGATGATGTCACGCAATTCTTTGTATTTTTGCAGTGTTTGCTGTACGGCACGGGCAACGCTGTAATGCTCTTCGCCCACAACCAGTGGGTCAAGCTGTCGGCTGGTGGAGTCGAGCGGGTCGACGGCCGGGTAGATACCGAGCGCGGCGATGTCGCGGGAAAGCACGACGGTGGAATCAAGGTGCAAGAACGTGGTGGCAGGCGACGGGTCGGTTAAATCGTCCGCCGGAACATACACGGCTTGGATGGAAGTAATGGAACCTACTTTAGTGGACGTGATGCGTTCTTGTAAGCGCCCCATTTCCTCCGCCAGTGTGGGTTGGTAGCCCACAGCGGAAGGCATCCGGCCTAGCAGGGCGGAGACTTCCGTGCCGGCTAAGGTGTAGCGGTAGATGTTGTCCACAAAGAACAGGATGTCGCGCCCCTCGTCGCGGAACCGCTCGGCCATCGTCAGGCCGGTTAAGCCAACGCGCAGACGGTTGCCCGGAGGTTCGTTCATCTGGCCAAAGACCATCGCAACTTTGTCGAGCACGTTCGATTCTTTCATTTCATGATAGAAGTCGTTGCCCTCGCGGGTACGCTCGCCCACGCCAGCAAACACAGACAGGCCAGAGTGCTGTTTGGCGATGTTGTTGATGAGTTCCATCATGTTGACCGTCTTGCCCACGCCCGCGCCGCCGAAGAGTCCGACTTTGCCGCCTTTGGCGAACGGGCAGATGAGGTCAATGACTTTGATGCCTGTTTCCAGCAGTTCAACCGAAGGGGAGAGTTCGTCGAACCGAGGCGCTTTCTGGTGGATTGCGCGGCGTTCGTCGGTGGGGATGTCCCCGGCTTCGTCAATGGGACGGCCGAGTACGTCCATGATGCGTCCCAGTGTTGCGGGACCGACGGGAACTGAAATGGGTCCCCCGGTGTTGGACACTTTCATGCCGCGCCGCAAGCCGTCGCTAGAACCTAGCGCGATAGTCCGTACCACGCCGTCGCCTAGTTCTTGCTGTACTTCAAAGGTGAGACCTTTTTCAGCAAAAGAGTCAGTGGAGTCCTCAAGCCGGAGGGCATCGTACACTTTTGGCATCGCCTCACGTGGGAACTGGATGTCCACCACTGCGCCGATGCACTGAACGATCATACCGTTGCTCATCGTTTTTCCTTGTAAATGGTCAGTCAAATGCGGTTAATCCGGTGGGTCAGACTGCTGCGGCTCCGCTGACGATTTCAGTCAATTCCTTGGTAATCGCGGCCTGACGGGTCTTGTTGTAGACCAGTTGCAGTTCGTCAATAACGTTTTTGGCATTGTCGGAGGCAGCTTTCATTGCCACCATCCGTGCGCTTTGTTCAGAAGCCATATTCTCGGCAACGGACTGGTAGACCAGTGCCTCGATATAACGTACCAACATTTCGTCGATGACGACTTTGGGGTTAGGTTCGTAGAGGTAGTCCCATGCCCGGTCCGGTGTGCCTAGCTTTTCGCCGGAGAGGGGGAGAAGCTGCTCAAGTACCGGCTCTTGCTTCATGGTGTTGATGAAGCGGGTGTAGGCAACGTAGATGGCGTCAATTTCGTCGTTCTGGAAGGCATCGAGCAGGATTTTGACCGAGCCGATGAGCTTCTCAAGCATGGGTTTGTCGCCCAGCTGTACTGCATGTGAGACAACATTGACTCCGAGCCGCTGCATGAACCCAAACCCTTTGTTGCCGATACAGCAGGCGCGGATTTCGGTGACGCCGGAGGCTTCCCAAGACTTGAGCGCGTTCAGGGCAATGCGCTGTACGTTGGTGTTGAGACCGCCGCACAAGCCCTTATCGGTGGTGACTAGGATGAACCCGACCCGTGTGACGCGGTTTTTCTGAACCAAGAATTGGTGTTGGTAGTCGGTCACGTCGGCTTGGGACAGGTGCGCGGCCAGCCGACGGATTTTGTCGGTATAGGGGCGCGCCGCCCGCATCCGGTCTTGCGCTTTGCGCATTTTGGATGCGGCCACCATTTCCATTGCCTTGGTGATTTTGCGCGTGTTTTGCACACTTTTAATCTTGGTACGGATTTCCTTCCCGCTAGCCATTTTCCGTTTCTCCCGCTTGCATCAAGACCAGCCTTTCTTGAATTCGGCAATGGTGTCGGCTAGGGTCTTTTCGCCTTCGGAGTCGAGTTCGCCCTTCTCCATGACGCTGGACACAAGCGCGGCACGCTGTGTTTTGATGTATTGCAGTAAGCCAGATTCAAAGGCCAGTGCGCGGGAAACGTCGATGTCATCAAAGTAGCCGTTATTGACCGCATAAAGGACGAAGCCCATTTCGGCAATCGACATCGGCGAGTATTGCGGTTGCTTCATGAGCTCAGTCACGCGGCGACCACGCTCAAGCTGTTTGCGGGTGGCATCGTCAAGGTCAGAAGCAAACTGCGCGAACGCGGCCAGCTCACGATATTGCGCGAGGTCGGTACGGATACCGCCAGAGAGTTTTTTGATAACTTTAGTCTGGGCGGCACCGCCAACGCGGGATACCGAGATACCGGCGTTGATGGCGGGACGTATGCCAGCGTTGAACAGGTCGGTTTCAAGGAAGATTTGGCCGTCTGTGATGGAAATGACGTTGGTTGGCACAAACGCGGATACGTCACCTGCTTGGGTTTCGATAATCGGCAACGCGGTGAGCGAGCCGGTTTTGCCTTTGACTTCGCCTTTGGTGAATTTCTCGACGTAAGCGGCATTGACGCGGGCGGCACGTTCTAGCAGGCGGGAGTGCAGATAGAACACATCGCCGGGGTAGGCTTCGCGGCCCGGGGGACGGCGCAAAAGGAGCGAAACCTGACGGTAGGCCCATGCTTGTTTGGTGAGGTCATCGTAAATAATAAGGGCGTCTAACCCACGGTCACGGAAATACTCGCCCATCGTGCAGCCCGCGTAAGCCGCGAGATACTGCATGGCGGCCGACTCGGAGGCCGTGGCCGCGACAACAATGGTGTATTCCATCGCGCCGTGTTCGGTGAGTTTGCGCACGACGTTGGCAACGGTCGAGGCTTTTTGGCCGATAGCCACATAAACGCAGAAAACGCCTTTGCCTTTTTGGTTGATGATGGTGTCGATTGCAACGGCTGTTTTACCCGTCTGGCGGTCGCCAATGATGAGCTCGCGCTGGCCGCGCCCAATGGGAACCATCGCGTCGATGGACTTCAGGCCGGTTTGGATGGGCTGTGACACCGATTGGCGCGAGATAACGCCGGGGGCGACTTTCTCGACTTTGTCGGTGAGTTTGGCGTTGATGGCACCTTTACCGTCAATGGGCTGTCCGAGAGCATTGACCACGCGGCCAATCAGTTCCGGGCCAACGGGCACCTCAAGGATGCGTCCGGTGGTTTTGACGGTATTGCCTTCGGTAATGTGCTCGTATTCGCCAAGCACCACCGCGCCGACGGAGTCGCGCTCAAGGTTGAGCGCCAGACCAAATGTATTGCCGGGGAATTCCAACATTTCGCCCTGCATCGCGTCTGCTAGGCCATGAATGCGGCAGATTCCGTCAGTGACGGAGACGACCGTGCCTTCGTTACGCGATGTTGCGGCGAGTTGCAGATTCTGAATCCGGCTCTTAATTAAGTCGCTGATTTCAGAAGGGTTAAATTGCATTCGATAACTCCTAGTTCTTGAGCGCGGCGGCCATGTTGGCAAGTTTGCCGCGAACCGATGCGTCGATGACCTCATCGCCGATAGCGATGCGGACTCCGCCAATCAGTTCGGGAACAACGGTGACGGTTACGTCGATACGTACCTTAAAACGGGCTTCAAGATCCGCTTTAAGTGTTGCGAGTGTGGCATCGTCAAGCGGGAAGGCGGAAGCCACTTCAGCGGCTAGAACGCCCTCACGTTCATTTTTTTGAACGGTAAACAGTTCCCGGATTTCAGGAAGAAGCTGTAGGCGTCCGTTTTCCACGAGGACACTGACAAAATTGCGCTGTTCGTCAGTCAACTCGCCTGCCACATCCTGCACTAAAGCCACAAGCTGGCTGGCAGGCAGGTTGGGGTCGGATATGCACGCCAAGATATTGGCATCCGAGGCGATGGCGGCAAGCCGGTCCAGCGCATCCAACCATGACGCCAGCGCATTTCCCCCGTTTGCCAACTTGAAAGCGGCGTCGGCATAAGGACGTGCGACGGTGACATTTTCAGCCATGACTTATTGCAGTTCCTGTTTGAGGTTGGCCAGCAATTCGGCATGTACCTGCGGGTTAATCTCACGGCGCAGGATTTTCTCTGCGCCGGCGACGGCCAGCAGGGCAACTTGGTCGCGCAACTCGTCTTTGGCGTGCTGGGCGGCGGTACCCGCTTCAGCTTCAGCGGCTTTTCGCGCTTTGGCAATGATGCTATTCGCTTCAGCGCGGGCTTCCTCGATGAGTTGGCTGGCGTTCCGTTCAGCAGTGGCCCGCACATCCCCTGCGGATTCGCGGGCTTTGCGTAACTCATCAACAGCCCGTTCTTTAGCAAGTGCCAAATCGGACTTCGCTCTGTCGGCGGCTTCCAGCCCTTCGGCGATTTTCTTTGCGCGCTCATCCAGTGCCTTGACGATAGGCGGCCAGACGAACTTCATCGTAAATCCCCCGAGGATGAGGAAAACGATAATCTGGAAAAACAGCGTGGCGTTTAGATTCACGGTTCTTGTCCCCAACAGTGAAGGTGAGAGGGAGGGAAACCGATTACCCGGCAAACGGATTGGCGAAGGCGAACATCATCGCAATACCGACGCCAATTAGGAATGCGGCGTCAATGAGGCCCGCCAGCAGGAACATCTTGGTTTGCAGGGCGTTCATCAATTCAGGTTGGCGAGCCGAGGCTTCGAGATACTTGGAACCCATGATGGCAATGCCCAGACAAGCGCCAATAGCGCCCAAGCCAATAATGATACCGGCAGCCAGTGCGACGAGACCGAGGTTAGTCATGACAACTCCTTAAAAAAATGAAGTTAAGGTTGAAAAAAGGATTGCCCGCATGGGAAACCCCGCGACGGAAAAGCTAGTGTCCCTCATGTGCCTGACCGATATAAACAAGGGTGAGCATCATGAAAATGAACGCTTGAAGAAGAATAATAAGGATATGGAAAATGGCCCACACCGTACCGGCCAAGATATGGCAGATACCGAGCGTGATGTCCATGCCGCCGATAGCACCTGATGTAGCCCATGCGCCGCCCATCAGGGCAATGAGCATGAACACCAGTTCGCCCGCATACATGTTGCCGAACAACCGCATCCCGTGAGAGATGGTTTTAGCGAGGAACTCGATAATCTGCATGAGGAAGTTGACTGGCCACAGCGCGGGATGCTTGCCGAACGGGGCGGTGAACAGTTCGTGAACCCATCCGCCAATGCCTTTGATTTTGATGTTGTAGTAAAAGCAAAGCAGCAGCACGGAAATAGACATGCCGAGCGTGGCGGAGAGGTCGGCCGTGGGCACGACGCGCATTTTGGCGTGCGGGTCGTGCGTTGCCCATTGCCAGAGAGTGGGTATGCCGTCGACGGGAAGCAGGTCCATCGCGTTCATGAAGAAAATCCACATGAACACGGTCAGCGCCATGGGGGCGACAAAACGCCGTGATTCGGCGCTGTGGATAACGCCTTTGGCTTGGTCCGCGACCATTTCGACGAGCATTTCAATACTGCTCTGAAAACGTCCCGGTACGCCGGAGGTGGCCTTACGGGCGGCTAGCCACATCAGGAATACGGCCAACAGCCCTAGCCCGATGGAATAAGCAAGCGTGTCGTAATGGATGACGCTGAAGTCTGCAATGCCTTCTTTGAAGAGAGCGTCTTTGTTATTGAGATGCTGAAGGTGGTGGACGATGTACTCGCCCGATGAAGGCGCGTTCACTGCATGTTCTGCTGTAGTCGTCATGTTCGGGTCTTCACCAAAAATGCAAACAAGTTAGCCTTTACCGCCAGCGCCAGACCGATGAGAAACGCGCCCCAATGAAGGTCTTTGTACAGAGCCGCCGCCAAAACAAGCAGTGCCGCTGTTGAAAGAAGCCTAAGCAGTTCGCCGGCCACAAACGCAGTCACTGTAGCACGCTCTTTGCGGAAGGATGCCACCCAGAGCCGGCCTACGAACAAACCGCTTGGCACTGCGTAGGCTAACCCCCCCCACATCGCAGAACAAAAGCCGCGCACGCCAAACAAAACAAGCGCGGCTGTTGCAGCTAAAAGCGTTGCCGCCAATTGCAACAAAACTGCTTTGTGCATCTCCTCTCCGCCGACCTATTCCTGTACTGCCGCTGTCGGTAATTTTCCGCATTTTGGGGGAGGCGGCTTTGCAAGTCAATCGCCAAAGCCGGGTAATGAAGCATCGCGCAGGAAAAAATATTCTGATTAAATATTAGCGAAGGCGTCCGAGTAGCCCGTCTAGCTGGTCCAGACTGGCAAAACGGATGGCGATAACGCCCGCGCCTTTGCGGTTAGCCCGGATTTTGACCGAGGCGCCGATGGCGTCAGCCACCTCTTCTTCTAGCCGTAGCAAATCGCGGTTTGGGGCCGGGGCGGATTTTTTTGTGCGCGGGTCTAACGTTTGTTGCGCCAGTTTTTCGGTTTCGCGGACAGAAAGCCGTTTGGCCGACACGAGATTGGCAATGCGTATCTGGTTAGCGCCGTCAAGCGGCAGCAACGCACGGGCATGCCCCATGTCGATGTCGCCCGCCATCAGCAGTTCCTGCACGGGTTGCGCAAGATTGAGCAACCGTAAAAGATTGCTTGCGGCCGGCCGCGAACGGCCCACCGCGTCGGCGGCCTGCTGGTGGGTCATGCCGAACTCGTCAATCAGGCGCTGGATGCCGCCGGCCTCTTCAAGCGGGTTAAGGTTTTCGCGCTGGATATTTTCGATAAGCGACATCGCCAGCGCGGCTTCATCGGGAATTTCGCGTACCAGACAGGGCACGGCATCCAGACCGGCAATTTCCGCCGCCCGCCAGCGCCGCTCCCCGGCGATAATCTCGAACGTATCCCCGGCCAGCGGGCGCACGAGGATAGGTTGCATCACCCCCTGCGTTTTAATCGACGCCGCTAGTTCTTCGAGCGAGCCGGGATCCATGCGGGTACGGGGCTGGTATTTACCGGGGCGCAAGGCATCGAGTGCCAGAGTCCGCAAGGCGCTTTCTTCGGACTCGTCATCGCGGTTAGCCGCCAGCAGCGCATCAAGGCCACGGCCCAAGCCTTTGAGTTTGGGAGGAGTCATGTTGTGTTAGAAATTCGTCGAAAAATATTTGGCAACCGGAACCTACAGCGTCTTGATGCGTTCTATCAATTCTTCAGCGAAGGCTAAATAGGCTTGCGCGCCACGGGAAGAGCGGTCAAACACCACACCCGGCATGCCGTGGCTCGGCGCTTCAGCCAGACGGACGTTGCGAGGCACGAGCGCCTTAAAGACTTTGTCGCCGAAATGGCTTTCAAGCTGGGCAGAAACCTGCTGTTGCAAAGTGATACGAGGGTCGAACATTACACGCAGCAAGCCGATGATTTTAAGGTCGTGGTTAAGGTTGGCATGGACTTTCTTGATGGAATTGACCAAATCGGACAACCCTTCTAGCGCATAGTATTCGCATTGCATCGGAATAATGACCCCATGCGCGGAGCACAGGCCATTGAGCGTCAAGAGCGACAGCGACGGGGGGCAGTCAACCAGCACAAAGTCGTAATCGTTTGCGCAGCTATCCAGTGCTTCACGGAGGCGTTTTTCGCGCCGTTCAAGATTAACCAGTTCAATTTCTGCGCCCGCCAAATCGCGGTTGGCGGGCAACAGGTCATACCCGCCGGGCGGGGAGGATACCCGCACCGCTTCGAGTCCTTTCAGCCCCACCAACAGGTGATAAACCGAATGCGCAATTTTGCGTTTGTCGATGCCGCTGCCCATCGTGGCGTTACCCTGCGGGTCAAGGTCAACGAGCAGGGTGCGTTGTCCGGCTTGGTGCAATGCGGCGGCAAGATTGACGCTAGTCGTGGTTTTGCCCACACCGCCTTTTTGGTTGGCCACGCAAAAGATATGTGACATGGTGATTGAAAGAGTGAATACGGCTAGGCCGCTAAACGCGCAATGATAACTTGCCCGGCCGCATGAGGGGGGCTGTTCCCGT
>JAIRPB010000104.1 GCA_031257305.1 Azoarcus sp. | reverse complement strand
GGCGGTGGCGCCGGTGTATCAAGCCGCTGTACGGGCGGCGGAGCAACTGCCACGGGCACGACAGGGGCAGGAGGGCGAATCGCTAGGTCTGCCGGGTCAAGCAGGAAGTTATAGGTACGCGATAAACGCCCGTCATCCCAATTCACTTGGATGATAAGGCTAGCAACCGCCTCATTGACCGGGGTAGAACTCGTGAGCTTTAGTACAGACCGCCCGCCGCGATTTTCAACGGCCACTTTTACATTGGGCACGAAACCGGCATACGGGATATTAGCCTGCGTAAATACATCTGGCGGCGCAATGCGGGCTGATAACGACTGCAATTCCTGCGGCGTTGCATTGAGCGGGATTTCAGCATTCAGCGGCTCACCCAGATTGCTCTGCACATTGATTGAACCCAGTCCGGCGGCATAGGCACCAAACGGGAAAAGAGAGACCGCGGCTGCGATCAGGGATGCTTTAATTGTCAGTTTCATTGCCATCCTTAAACCCTGCTTCCCTTAAACGACCCAACAAAAGACGATCTATCATGGAATAGAAGCGGCAATTTATCATCAATCTGAAATAATTGCATCATCCATTTCAACTCGGGCAATGGCACAAACCCCGCTATTGCCCGAGGATAAACCGTTTTTTGCAAATACATAAACATTAGCCCGCTTCCTAGAATCCTTCATTCACCAAGCAAGATGCGCAACATGCGCCGGAGAGGTTCGGCGGCGCCCCATAACAGCTGGTCGCCTACGGTAAAGACACCCAGATATTCAGCGCCCATCGCCAGTTTATGGATACGGCCCACAGGGACGGTAAGCGTCCCCGTGACCGCCGCCGGCGTGAGTTCGCGCTCAGACATCTCGCGTTCGTTAGGCACCACTTTCACCCATTCATTCGCTGAAGCGATGATTTGGGATATATCGTCAAGCGGCACGTCTTTCTTTAGTTTTATGGTCAGCCCTTGGGAATGGCAACGCATCGCGCCGATGCGTACACACAAACCATCAATCGGGATGCTGCCCGCCGCACGGAAGGGCGGCTTGCCAAGAATTTTGTTGCACTCCGCCCCGCCCTTCCATTCTTCTTTCGACTGCCCATGCTCCACCGGCACGTCAATCCAAGGGATAAGGCTGCCCGCAAGCGGGGTATTGCGGAAGTTCTTGGTTGGGAACGCCGGAGAACGCATGGTGTCGATTACTTTGCGGTCGATGTCGAGAATGGCTGATGCCGGATTAGCCAGCAAATCAGCCACTGAAGCATGGAGCGCCCCCATCTGGGAGAGCAACTCGCGCATGTTCTGCGCCCCTGCTCCAGAAGCGGCTTGATAGGTCATCGAAGAGACCCACTCAACGAGGTCATGACGGAACAGCCCGCCTAACCCCATCAGCATGAGCGATACCGTGCAATTGCCGCCGACCCAGTTCTTGCCGCCTTTCACCAGCGCGTTCTTGATAATGTCTAAGTTAACGGGGTCAAGAATAATGACTGCGTCATCAGCCATCCTAAGCGTTGAGGCGGCATCAATCCAGTGCCCCTGCCAGCCCGCGCCGCGTAGCTTTGAAAATACTGATTTCGTATAATCGCCGCCCTGGCAAGTTACGATGATGTCGCAAGCCTTGAGCGCGTCAATGTTGCCCGCATCCTGCAAAGGCTGGCTGGCTGGCTTGCCGCCAAAAACAGGCGCTTGGTCGCCCGCATTAGATGTCGAAAAATAGATAGGGTCAATATGGGCGAAATCGCCCTCTTCCGCCATGCGCTGCATGAGTACGGAACCAACCATTCCCCGCCATCCCACTAAACCAACCCGTTTCATGTCATTCCTCTCGAAATCAAACAAAAACTTACACCAGAACCGCCCAAAACATTGCACGAAATAGCACAAACCCCGGAAAAAACCCAAAAAACAAAAGGCAAATTTCCAGAGAAAGCATTCGCCGTTATTTATCCAGTTCCGCCAGCACGGCATCCCCCATTTGTTTTGTGCCAACTTTCGTCATACCCGGTTCAAAAATATCGCCAGTGCGTAATCCTTTTGACAATACTTTCTTAACCGCGTTTTCTACTTTTTCTGCCGCCTCTTCCAGATTAAACGAATAACGCAACATCATGGCGGCGGAAAGAATTGTTGCAAGCGGATTCGCTACGCCCTGCCCCGCAATATCCGGCGCGGAACCATGCGATGGCTCATATAGCCCTTTGTTATTTTCATCCAGCGATGCGGAAGGCAACATACCGATTGACCCCGTTAGCATAGAGGCTTCATCCGAAAGAATATCGCCAAACATATTGCCCGTTACCACCACGTCAAATTGGCGTGGCGCACGGACAAGCTGCATCGCGGCATTATCTACCAGCATATGCGAAAGCGCCACATCAGGATATTCAGGCGCAAGTTCATTCATTACGTCTCGCCAGAGTTGCGTCGTTTCCAGCACATTCATCTTGTCGACAGAACAAACTTTTTTACTGCGCTTGCGAGCCGCATTAAACGCAACGCGGCCAATACGCCGGATTTCGGATTCCGTATAGTGCATCGTATTAAAACCGAAACGCTCGCCATTTCGGTTTTCAATTCCGCGCGGTTGCCCAAAATAAATATCCCCGGTCAATTCACGCACAATCAGAATATCCAATCCAGAAACTATTTCCGGTTTTAGGGTAGAAGCATTTGCCAGTTCCGGGTAAAGCACGGCGGGCCGCAAATTAGCAAACAGCCCTAAATGCTTGCGAATACCAAGCAGCCCCGTTTCGGGACGTTGCTCGCGGGGAAGTACATCCCATTTGGGACCGCCTACCGCGCCGAGCAATACGGCATCGGCTTGCGCCGCGAGTTTGCGGGTCGCCTCTGGATATGGGTTGCCCGTGGCATCAACCGCTGCCCCCCCCAGAAGCGCGGTTTCCGTCTCAAAACCCAAGCCCAGTGCTTTCAGCACACGCACGGCTTCATCCGTGATTTCAGGCCCGATGCCGTCACCGGGGAGAATGCAGATTTTTTTCGTCATGTGTTTTCCACCAAAAAGTTAAACATTTCGTTTGAACAGCAAAAGAACCGGAATGGCCCTATGCGGAAAATTGCAGGCATGCTGGCCTTTCTCTCCATTACCCCGCAAACAGCCACGGATACCTCCGCTTGCGCTGTTCCTCAAATGCCCGTATCTCATCAGCATGGCGCAAAGTGAGTCCGATGTCGTCCCATCCGTTTAGCAGGCATTCTTTGCGGAACGCATCCACTTGAAATGGAATGGCATACCCATCTGGCCGCGTAATGATTTGCTCTGCCAAATTGACAGTCAGCGAAAAACCCGGCGTGTATTCGGTGAGGCCCAAAAGCGCGTCGATTTCCGCTTTGGGTAATACCACCGGCAAAAGGCCGTTTTTGAAACAATTATTGAAAAAAATGTCAGCAAAGGATTCTGCAAGAATCACTTTGAAACCAAAATCCGCCAGCGCCCAAGGCGCATGCTCGCGGCTAGAGCCGCAGCCAAAATTGGCGCGGGTCAGCAACACAGACGCCCCCTGATAACGTTCTTGATTGAGCACAAACCCGGGGTTCAGCGGACGGCGGCTGTTATCCATGCCGGGTTCGCCATAATCCAGATAACGCCATTCGTCAAAAGCGTTTGGCCCAAACCCGGAGCGGCGGATGGATTTCAGAAATTGCTTTGGGATAATCGCGTCTGTATCGACATTGTTGCGGTCCAGCGGAACGACAAGCCCTGTGAATGTGGTGAATTTTTCCATTTCAGTTTTGATTCAGTTGAGGTTTCCGACTGGGTTTATTTCGTGGCTTTTTGAATTGCCTTACCGCCCGCTTCAAGGTCTTTGCCAACACCGCGCACGGTATTACAGGCAAGCAGCCCAAAGGCAAGCAGCAACGTGACACCAAACAATATCGCCCGTTTCATCCCCGTCTCCTGTTTAGATTTAGAGAATGTCCCGCACATCCGCAAAATGGCCGGCAACAGCGGCGGCGGCGGCCATAGCGGGACTCACCAAGTGAGTACGTCCTCCCGGCCCTTGGCGTCCCTCGAAATTGCGGTTTGACGTTGAAGCACACCGCTCGCCCGGTTCCAGCCGGTCTGCGTTCATTGCCAGACACATCGAACAGCCGGGTTCACGCCATTCAAATCCGGCCGCGATAAAAATTTTGTCCAAGCCTTCCGCTTCTGCCTGACGCTTCACCAGACCAGAACCCGGCACGGCCAGCGCAAGCCTTACGTTCTCGGCTTTCCGGCGCCCCTTGAGGACGGCCGCCGCCTGACGCAAGTCCTCGATGCGGGAATTCGTACAGGAACCGATGAATACTTTATCAATCTTAATAGATTGGATTGGCATATCCGCTTGAAGCCCCATGTAGGCCAAGGCACGTTCCATTCCTTCCCGCTTGGCCGCATCCGGCATGGACAGTGGATTAGGAACCTTGCCCGTCACGGGCACAACCATTTCAGGGGAGGTGCCCCAAGTCACTTGCGGCAAGATTTCCGCAACATTCAGCGCCACAGTGCAATCGAATACGGCTCCCTCGTCAGAACGCAGCGTGCGCCAGAAAGCCGCCGCCTTGTCCCAATCTTCGCCACGGGGTGAAAAAGGGCGGTCTTTCAGATAGTTGACCGTTACCTCATCTACGGCTACCAACCCTAGGCGTGCTCCCGCTTCAATCGCCATGTTACAAAGCGTCATCCGCCCTTCCATCGAAAGGCCACGGACGGCAGCGCCGCCAAATTCCACCGCATAGCCCGTCCCGCCCGCTGTACCGATTTTGCCGATGATAGCGAGCGCCATATCTTTGGCCGTCACGCCCTTACCCAAGCGCCCATCAACTCTCACCAGCATGGTTTTCGATTTTTTCTGCACCAAGCATTGCGTTGCCAGCACATGCTCAACTTCAGACGTGCCGATGCCGTGCGCCATCGCCGCAAATGCCCCGTGCGTGGAAGTGTGCGAATCGCCGCACACAACCGTCATGCCCGGCAGAATCGCGCCATTTTCTGGGCTTACCACATGCACAACGCCTTGCCGCGCATCCTTGAACGGAAAATAAGCCAAAGCGCCCGTCTCGCGGATGTTGGCATCCAGTGTCTCAACCTGTAGGCGGGAAACCGGGTCTTTAATGCCTTCGTCCCAATGGTCCGTAGGGGTGTTGTGGTCAGCCGTTGCCACAATGGAAGAAACCCGCCACGGCTTGCGCCCCGTGAGCCTCAATCCCTCAAAGGCTTGCGGGCTGGTAACTTCATGTACCAGATGGCGGTCGATGTAAATCAGTGCCGTCCCGTCAGGCTCCTCACGGACAACATGATCCAACCACAGTTTTTCGTATAGCGTTTTGGCAGACATCCTGTGTTCCAGCGTTTCTGGTGAGAAAAATAAACGCGCATTATTTCACACTCGCGCCGGATTCTGAAAAATTCAAGCATCCTGCAAAAAATTGCAGCACTTTTTCCCGCATGCCGTCGCCTTTCAGCGCCCCTAAATGCCCAGCACCGGGAACGATATAAATCTGTTTGGGAGGCAAAGCCAAATCGAACAGGCGCTGTGAATGCTGCCAAGGAATCGCGGCGTCCCTATCGCCATGCACAATCATGAACGGCGTTGGCGCAAGGCGCTGGATAAACCTGTTTGCGCTGTAACTGTCATTCAAGAGCCATCCCGCGCCGGGAATAGTGTCACTGGCAACAGCAGAATATGAATCAAACGTCGCATCCAGCACCACGCCCGTCACGCCGCCCGCTTTCCACAACCCTTTTTCCTGCCCATGCGCCAGCGCGGCAACAAGGTTGTTACCGCCCAAACTTTGACCCAAACCAAAAATCCGGGCAGAGCCATCACCTTCCCGCTGTCTTAGCCAAATTAGCGCCGAAACGGTATCTTCCATTAAGGTTTTGGGCGAAATAGCCCCCTCCCCGGATTGCCCATAGCGCCGATAATCAAACATAAAGACGCTGTAATGCTCACGCGGCAACCAATCCACCTCGGTTAAATGGTCGTTGATAGTTCCTGCATTGCCATGCACATGCAGGACAGCGCCCCGGCTTTCCCCAACGGCGGGCATATACCAACCGTGCAGCTGGGTTCCATCGTCGCTTGAAAAAAACACGTCCTCAAAAGCCAGGCCCAAATCCTGCGGTGTGCGGAAATTCCTGACCGGGCCGGGGTGATAGAACATATCCAGTGCCACCCAAGGCAGTACCCAATAAAGGAACACGCCCATGCAGAGCGCCGCGCAGAACAGTATTCGCCAGCGGATAGCCCGCCAAAAACTCACCCGCATCATTTGCACACATCCCCGCATTGCGCACGATGGCGCAATGCGTGGTCAATGAGCACCAACGCCAGCATGGCCTCAGCCACAGGAATAGCGCGGATGCCCACGCAAGGGTCGTGACGCCCTTTTGTGCTCACCGTCACCGGCTCGCCGTCTCGGTTAATCGTGCGCCTTTCAGTGCGGATGCTTGACGCTGGTTTTACGGCCATGCTCACTACGATGTCCTGCCCCGACGAAACCCCGCCGAGCACCCCGCCGGCGTTGTTCGACAGAAAACCCGTCGGCGTCATCTCGTCGCCATGTACCGAACCGCGCTGGCACACCGACTCAAACCCCGCGCCGATTTCAACGCCTTTCACCGCGTTGATGCCCATCATCGCGTAAGCAATGTCCGCATCGAGCCGGTCAAATACCGGCTCGCCCCACCCCGGCGGCACGCCGCTGGCGACAACATTGATACGCGCCCCGATAGAATCCCCGGCTTGGCGCAAGTCATCCATATAGGCTTCCAGCTTGGGTTGGAGGGATGTATTCGCAGCAAAAAAAGGGCTTCCCGCCACGCTGTCCCACGACTCAAAAGGCACAGGAATCTCGCCCAACTGCGCCAGATAGCCACGAATCACGATGCCAAACTTTTCAGCTAGCCATTTCCGCGCAACCGCCCCCGCCGCCACCCGCACTGCCGTTTCGCGCGCCGAAGCCCGCCCGCCGCCGCGATAATCGCGCACGCCGTACTTCCGCCAGTAGGTGTAATCGGCATGCCCCGGACGGAACAGGCCGGCTATATCGCTGTAATCCTTTGTGCGCTGGTCAACGTTACGAATCAGCATCGCAATGGGCGTACCGGTTGTCAGCCCCTCAAAAACGCCGGAAAGAATTTCTACTTTATCCGGCTCGCGCCGCTGCGTGACATGGCGCGAAGTTCCCGGCTTACGCCTGTCCAAATCGGACTGTATGTCCGCCTCTGCCAGAGCCAGACCCGGCGGGCAGCCGTCAACCACGCAGCCAATGGCCGGGCCGTGGGATTCGCCAAAGGAAGTTACGCAAAATAAAGTACCTAACGTATTGCCAGACATGAGAAAACGCCTTTCGGGACGGGAATGCCGGGGATTTTAACACCCAAGGAACGTCACCTCTTTGGCTTCTCCACACCCCTTCCATGTCCACTCGCCTATTTTTGCGCCGCCCAAGAAACACGCCCCGCGACGTATGTGCGGAGCATTACGTCACGGGGCGAAGGGGGGAAACGGTGCTGAACAAGCCACCTATCTCTTGTGTAGCATTTTCCATGCCAGTATTTCATCCATTTGAAACGGCATGAAAAAGCTATGCGAACATCGCCTGCTATGTAAAGTATCCTGACAAAAATCCACACTGCGTATCCGCAGTGCGGAAATCACTGGAAAAATAAGGAAAA
>JAIRPB010000088.1 GCA_031257305.1 Azoarcus sp. | reverse complement strand
GCGGGCGGTAGGCGTCCAGCCCCGGCGGGGCGGGGGCGAAGAGGTCGGCGGCTTCCAGCGGGGCTTTCCACGCCGCCGTGCCGTTGTAGAGCACCAGCGGCAGGATGGGCGGCAGGAGGCCCCCGGCCAGTTCGCCGCGTTTTACCAAGTCTTGGGCAAGCAGTCCCACGTAGACGAGCATGCGCAGAGCCATCCATGTCTCCGGCTCGCTCTGGAACTCTAGCAGCAGGTAGACCCACAGCCAGCGGTCCCCCCCGACGCGCAGCCGCCACACCATGTCGTCGTGGCGCTGCTTCTGGTTCTCGGCGACGTAGCTGGCGTTGATGTGCTCCAGCGTGGAGAAGTCGGCCTCTTTCACCCACTCGCCGGGCATCCAGTCGCGCAGCAGCTCGTGCACCATCCGGGGGTGGGAGAAAAGCTGCTTGTAGTCGCAGTCGTGGCTGGGCATGGCGGGGTTCCGGGAGGGCGGGGGCGGCTTATGCTAACCTAGAATGTATGTTATGGGGATACTTTCCGTAATATTTTTGGCATAGCCTATTCAAATAGCGTTTGGATGCTTAAAAAATATGCGCCGGACAAAGCTGGCTTTGCCAAGCCTGGCGTAACCGCCTAGCAGGGCATTCCCTTACTGAAAGCGCGGATGGCGGTTTAACGGGGGCATCCGCAGGGGACTGCTTAACTCACTGAAAACGTGTGCCTATTTTTGATAGTTGCTGTTTTAGTAAGGGCTGGTTTTTGTTTTTTTCGCAGCGCAATGTTGGAAGTGCCGTCTATCCGAAAAGCTCATTGAGTTTGCCGCGCGAACCGGGGTAGTTTTCCCGTTCTTCAACGCGCTGTTGCAGGTAGGTTTCGAGGCGCGGGTACATGGCAACGGCGTTGTCGAGCAGCAGGTCGCCGCCGGGTTGGTAGGCGCCAACGGCGATGAGGTCGCGTGAGCGTTGGTAGCGCGAGAACAATTGCTTGAATTGGCGCACACGGTCAAATTCTTGCTCGCTGATGAGATTGTTCATGGCTCTCGAAATAGATTGCTCAATGTCGATGGCCGGGTAATGGCCTTGGTCAGCCAGTGCGCGGGTAAGCACGATGTGGCCGTCCAGAATGGCGCGCGCGGAGTCGGCAATGGGGTCTTGCTGGTCGTCGCCTTCTGCTAGCACGGTGTAAAAAGCGGTGATGGAGCCGCCATTTTCAGGGCCGTTGCCGGCGCGTTCCACTAGCGCGGGCAGCAACGCGAAAACCGAGGGCGGGTAGCCGCGTGTGACGGGCGGCTCGCCGATGGCTAGCGCGATTTCGCGTTGGGCCATCGCAAAACGGGTGAGCGAATCCATGACCAGCAGCACCTGCTTGCCTTGGTCCCGGAAATACTCGGCAATCGTGGTGGCATAGGCCGCGCCCTGAAGCCGCATGAGCGGGCTGGTGTCCGCCGGGGCGGCGACGACGACGGAACGTTGTAGCCCTTCGCCGCCTAAGTTTTGTTCGATGAATTCTTTAACTTCGCGTCCCCGTTCGCCAATTAGCCCGACCACGATGAGGTCTGCGCCGGTATAGCGGGCCATCATGCCGATGAGTACGGATTTGCCGACGCCGGATCCCGCGAATAGCCCAAGGCGCTGCCCGCGCCCGACGGTCAATAACCCATTGATGGCGCGGATGCCTACGTCCAGCGGTTCGCGGATGGGTGAACGGTTGAGCGGGTTAATGGGGCGTCCTTGCAAGGAACGGGTTTCTTCGGCGTGAATGGGGCCTAGTGAGTCCAAGGGGCGTCCCGCGCCGTCAACCACCCGTCCGAGTAGGGTTTCACCGACTGGCAGATGTTTTGCGCGGTCCGAAGAGCGGCGGCGCGGGCTGACACGCTGCCCGGGGATGAGTTGGGGATAGGTGGTCTCTACGGGGCGCACCAATGCGCCGGGGAAAAGCCCGGAGACGTTGTCGGTGGGCATCATGAACAGTTTTTCGCCGCTAAAGCCAACGACTTCGGCTTCCACGATGCCGCCCCCGGGGGCCATGACCTGACAGCCGGAACCTAGCGATAGTTTTAGCCCAGAGGCTTCCATCACAAGCCCATTGATGCGTGTAAGCCGTCCTGCGTTCTGGAAAGGGGTGACGGAGTTGGCCAATCGGCCCGCGTCATCCAGAAAGGCTCGCCAGAGCGCGTCGTGTTTAAGCGGGGACGTGGCCTGTGGCATTACGGGTTTTCCGGCGGCGTGGCTTGGGGCGGAGGCTCAGCGGCGGTTTCTTTCCGGCTGTGAGGGGTTTTGTCTTTATCGCTGGAACGCCGCGATTTTGTCCGGCGGTCAGGGACGGCAACCCAAGGGGCATGCTCCCGGCCTAGGCTCTCGATGGTGCGCCGCCAGCGTGTTTCCATTGTGGCGTCGATTTCCGCGCTAGGGGTTTCGACCCGGCAGCCGCCACGGGAAACGGTTTCGTCCTCAAGCAGGATGTGCCCGCCTTGGTTTAGTTCGTCGCCCAAATATTTGTGGGCCAGCGCAACGTCATCCGGGTTGAGGTGTATCTGCGCGCGGATTTGGGGCAATGTCTGTAATACGGCCCGGATAGCACTTACCACGGCTTCAGGTTCAACGGCCAATGTGTGCTGGAGCACTTTTCGGGCTAGCTCAACAGACAAGGAGAGAAGTTCTTCGGCAATTTCGGTGTCGAGCTTTTTAAGGGAGGATTCCAGTTGCGTAACGAGTCCGTTGAGCCGCTGGGCTTCTGCCTCCGTGGCGGTTTTGCTCTCCTCAAACCCGGTTTTTTGGCCTTCTTTTTGCCCTTCCTCAAAACCGGCATCGTGCCCGGCCCGGTATCCGGCCTCTTTTCCTTCTGCGAAGCCGCTGTCACGCCCTTCGGCAAAGCCTTCATCGAAGCCCGTTTTTCTGGCTTCTTCGTGGATTCGCTCAATATCTGCCGCCGTGGGGAGTTTGAGTGCCGGAGTAGGGGGGGGCGCGGGTTCTGTGGCGGGCGGGGCGCTAGGTTTTTGTGCGCGCTTTTCCGGGGCGGGCGGCGGCGGGGCGGGGGTATCGAAATCCGGCGGTTCCCATCGGCGGTAAGCCCCTACGGCTTGGTGGCGGGAGAATGAGACGGTTTTGTTCATTGGCTATTTGTAGCCCTGCGGGCTTCCAGAAAAGCATCGGCCAGACTAAACAAACGCATCGTCGCCGCCCTTGCCGCCTAGCACGATGCGGCCATCTTCGGACAGTTTGTGTACCGTTTTGAGGATTTCTTTTTGTTCGGCTTCGACTTCCGAGAGCCGTACCGGGCCTTTGGCCTCGAGGTCCTCGCGCATGATTTCGGCCGCGCGGCTGGACATGTTTTTGAATATCTTCTCGCGCAATTCAGGCGACGCGCCTTTGAGGGCCACGATGAGCGAGTCGGACTGGATTTCGCGTAGAAGGGTTTGGATGCCCCGGTCGTCGATGTCGAGCAGGTTCTCGAATACAAACATTTCGTCGAGGATTTTCTGGGCCAGCTCGGCATCGAATTCGCGCACGTTGTCCAGAATGGCGGTTTCGGCGGCGGATCCCACAAAGTTGAGAATTTCGGCAGCGTGGCGCGGGCCGCCCATCGCGGCTTTTTTGGCTGTTTGCGCGCCGGACAGCATAATCATGAGGGATTCGTTGAGTTCTTTCAGCGCCTGAGGCTGTACGCCGTCCAGTGTGGCAATTCTAAGAACAACGTCATTTTTTAGCCGGTCCGAGAAGTTCTTGAGAATCTCGCCCGCTTGGTCGTACCCAAGATGGACGAGGATGGTGGCGATAATCTGCGGGTGTTCGTTTTTAATGAGGTCGGCGGCCGTGGAAGGGTCCAGCCATTTTAGGTTTTCGATGCCGGCCGTGTCGGAGCCTTGCAGCACACGGCCAATGAGATTGGCGGCGCGCTCATCGCCTAATGCTTTAACGAGCATCTCCCGTATTTGCTCTTGGTCGGCGTAGACGGAAGCGCCTTTGCTGAAATGCTCTTCGAGTTCCTCCAGAATGGGTTCGAGCTTACTGCGGTCTTGCGCGGGCATGTTTGCCATTTTCATGCCAAGGTTCTGTACTTCGCGTGGCCCCAGATGTTTGAGGATGCCGGCGGCTTCGTTAGGGCCTAAGGCGGCAAGCAGGAGCGCGGATTTTTCTAACCCATCTTCGACGGGGGACGCCGTAGCGGCGGGACTCATTTAGTGGACTCCTTCTTCGTTGACGCCTAACCATTGCTTGACGAGTTCGGCGACGTTCTTGGGGTCGTCGCGGGCAATCTGCCGCGCCCGTTCTAGGCGGGTATCGAAATCGTTGCTGCGTAGCCCGGCAATGGAAAGCTCGACGTTTTCTTCTTCCCCTTCCGCTTCTGAACTGCCTTCCGCGCCTTCTTCGCCTTCGCCCCCGGCGGCGCTCTTCGCATCAAGGGTAGGTTCTTCGCGTGGCGGCGGCGCGATGGTACGCATCAGCGGGCGGATGATAGCGAGATATATAAAGAGCAAGAGGAGGGCGTAACCCAAGTATTTGCCGCCTTCCAAACCCATTTCCACAACTTGCGGGTCTTTCCAGAGGGGAACTTCGGGGGCAGAGGTATCGGCAAAAGGCCGCCCATCTACCGTGATGGTGTCGCCCCGTGCGGCGTTGTAGCCCACCGCATCACGGACAAGGCTCGTGACGCGGGTAATTTCATCTTCAATCGTGGGGGCGGGTTGCGGCGCGTTGGCATCCGCATCCGCAGGCGGGGCACGGTAGTTAAAAACAACGGCGACCGTGAGGCGTTTAATTTGCCCGAGAGACTGCTGGGTGTGCTGGATGGTGCGGTCCAGTTCGTAATTCAGCGTTGCGGAACGGCTACTGGTTTGCGGGGAATTGGCCCCAAGCTGCGGCGGCACGGGCGGTAGGGTAATGGGCGCGGTGGCCGGGACGGGCGGCTGGTTGGTGAGCGCCCCCGGCACACCTTGCGGGCTGGTGTCACGCCCTTGCATCTCGTTGGTTTGCTGGCTGCGGATGGCTTGTTCAGGGGCAGGGTTGGGGCGATACGTTTCGGCGGTTTGTTCAACTTTGTTGAAATCAATGTCCGCCGCCACTTGGGCGCGGAAATTATCTTTGCCGTAGAGGGGCGTGAGGATGTGCTCTACCCGTTGGATGAGTTTGGCTTCAACTTCTTCCACATAGCGCAACTGCATGGGGTCGAGGTCGGAACGGCGCTTTTGTTCTTCACCTGTCAGGAGGTTGCCGCTATTGAGGTCAGTCACGCTCACGCCCGAATCCTGCATTTTGGGGACGGCGGAGGCAATGAGATGGACAATGCCGGCTAGCTGATTGTCATCTAACGTCCTGCCGGGGCGAAGGCGTACCCCCACTGCGGCCGTTGGTTTTTGGTCGTCGCGCAAAAAAGACGTCTGCTTGGGCATGGCCAGATGCACACGCGCTTCGGTGACGGCGGAAAGTGCCTGGATGGTACGCGCCAGTTCGCCTTCTAAAGCGCGCTGGTACGTGACCTGTTCGTTGAACTGTGACACGCCTAATTTTTGCGTATCCATCAACTCAAACCCGACTTGCCCGCCCTTGGGCACTCCCGCCGCCGCCAGCCGCATCCGGGTTTCATAGACAATGCCCGCAGGAACAAGAATAGAGCGCCCATCGCCAGAGACGCTGAAAGGCACGTTCTGCTGTTGCAGGGCGGCAATGACTTCACCGCCGCTTTCGTTATCAAAATTGGAAAACAAAACGCCCAAGCTAGGCGGGCGGCTCCATAGAAATACAGCGACGATAATCGCAATCGCCAGTGCTAGCGCGGCCAGTGCGGCAATACGCTGGCGCTGGCTCAATGCCGCGATGTTGGTACGCGCTTGTTGCAAACGGCCGCGCAACGAATTGGGCGGATACGCGGTAGGCGCATCAGCGGGCGCGGTAGGCTCGTCGGTCGATACCTGCAAAGCAATGTCGTCGGCGGTGTTTTCGGCAGCGGCCATGTTTTCTCCAGAGATGGGGGGAGGGCTTAGGCGGGTCGATGCCTGTTGCGCGAGATGCCCACTTTCAACCTTTACCCACTTACCCGGCGAATTTTCCGCTTACTCGCGTGAGTGACGTTGCCTAAAAAGCAGAGCTTTTTTATGGCAGTTCGTAGGTTGGGAATTCAACTGCGCTGGATTGCTTCGCTGCGCCCGCCATGACGGGCGTTCTGCGATGGCTTGGCGGTGGAAACGGTATCTACCGTTTTTTGATGACGCTGTTTATTTTTGGAGGGGTTTGTTTTTGTAGGCGGAGTTCCGTTACTTTCACCGCCTGTTCGGATTGGTCAATGCCAATCCACTGGCGGTTGAGCCTATTAGCAACGGCAATCGTTGTGCCGCCTCCCATGAAGGGGTCGAGAATAACGTCGCCTTCATTGCTGGCCATTTTTATAATGCGTTCAAGCAGGGCTTCCGGTTTTTGGGTGGGATAACCGATGCGTTCCTTATTAGATGGGCCTAATGCCGTAATATCGTCCCATAAAGATTGAATAGGAATCCCTTTTTCTTTATCAAGATATTTTTTCTGCATGGGCAATGCCCCCGGTTTATTTTGAATAATCAATCCCTTGTTATACCTATCTTCCATGTCTTTTTTAGAATAACGCCAATATCGGGATACGCCCAAAAATTCATAATAAGGATTCCCCTTAGCGCCACCCCCTGGCCCATCTAGCGGAGTTAATCTGTATCTTCTTCCATCTGTATCAAAATATCTATAATCCCTGTCTATTGTTTTTTTGTTGTACGCTGTAAATGGTTGAGTAAATTTTACTTTTGATGATTTTGAATAATAAAAAATAGTATCAGTATTATAATCTAATGATTTTTTTCTTTGCCCAAAATTTCCTTTTACAGTATCTGCCCTTTTCCAAATAATTTCATTCCTAAAATTTTCCTCACCAAAAAGCCTATCCAAAATATGAACACGAATATAAGCATTTGCATGCCAATCGCAATGCAGAAAAATACTCCCGGTTGATTTCAATATCCGGCGCATCTGTTCTACCCGTTCTTTCAGCCACTCGATGTAATGGCTTATCCCGCCTGCCCATCG
>JAIRPB010000043.1 GCA_031257305.1 Azoarcus sp. | reverse complement strand
GGCCGTATGGACAGCATCCGTGTCACAGACATGCGCGCCGCGCGCCGGGAAAACCTCCTGCGCATCCAAGTAACGTTTACCAACGACTCTCCCAAAAACGAACAGCTCTATTACCGTTTCCGCTGGCTGGATAACGACGGCTTCACGGTTTGGGACGAAGCGCCCTGGAAACCCGAATTGATTTATGGCAAGCAAAACAAGGTTATCAACGTAACGGCGCCTACATTAAAGGCAACCGATTTCAAACTTGAATTGCAAAGTCCCCATAACTCAACAACCGGCGAACCTGGAAGTACCGCCGATAATCCCCCCTACCGATAGTCCCCCCGCTTCCTCGCTCGTCCAGAGCGGTAAGAAAGCACAAAACTTTTTTTTGGAGAATTTTATGAAGTCCTGCCGTACCCTTCTCATCCCCGCCCTGCTAACGCTCTCTCTATCCGCCTGCCTCTCGAATTCGCCCACAACGGGTGAAAAAAGCGGCGTCAGCTATGGCGATTCCAAAGCCGTCGAAACCGTGACCACCGATTTGGGTTCTACCGACATCCAAATGACAGCGGAAAAAATGACCGAATCCATGCTGCAAACCCCGCTGCTGCAAGGCATCATTCGCGAGCGCGGCTTGCTTATGGCCTCGCCCGTCGCAAACAAGACCAGCGAATACTTCGACACTAAACTCATCACCGACACCATCTTGACGCAATTGCAGAAAAACGGAGTGCGCTATGTCATTGCGGGTGACGAAATGCAGAACCAAGTCGACGAACTGCGCCGCCAAAACCAAACGGGGCTGTACGACAAAAAATCCACCGCCAAAGTCGGCAAGATGAAAGGCGCTGAATACCGCATTGACGGCAGCGTCTCCTCCATCGTCAAACGCAATGCCAGCATGAAAGACGTGTACTACAAAATTAACCTGCGTCTCGTCGAAATCGAGTCCGGCATCGTGGAATGGTCCGACGAAAAAGAAATCCGCAAAACGCTCACGCGTTAAACCGCTACCGGTAATACCCTCATCCGCCGCCCCTTCAGCAAAAAAATTGCCGCGAAGGGCGGCGGTTTGTTATTGGCACACAAACAGGAGAATCCCACGCCATGACAAATGTCCTGAAATCGCTACTGATGGGTAGTGCGCTTGCCGTGTCAGCACTGGCTATGCCGCTTGCACACGCCGAAGTCAAAGTTGCCGTGACTGACCTCGCCTACGAAGAGAAAGTGCAGGAGTATTTCAAAGAAATCAAAGCCTCTTCCAAAGATTCGCTGAATGCGTCGGTCCGTGAAAACGCCTCATCACGCCATTACAGCGGCAGCGCATCCGTTAAGGCGCGTTCAGAGTCCAGTTTTTCCTACTCTGAAGGCGTCTACACCTACATCGAACGGGGCGAATTGCGCAAATTCACCAGCGACATCAAAGGCGAGATGCTGAAATCTGGCTTCTTCCGCATCGTGCAGGGCAAGCCCTATACCGCGAAGAACACCGAAAAGCTCTACGACATCATTAGCCGTATCAAAAAAGGCCAATATCCGGGAGCGGATTACGTTTTGTTTGGCACGGTCAGCAGTATCGAGTTCCGCCAAGAAGCCAACCCTATCGACAACACCGACACGGTTTCCTGCTCCTTGAGCCTAGAACTGGTCGCGGATTTCAGCCTCATCAACACCAAAACGTTTGAGGTCAAAGCCGCGTTCTCCGCGATGGGCGAAGGGCAAGACACCAAAATGATTTCCTCTCGCGGGGCTAGGGTTGTCTTAAATCGCGGCAAAGTGGTCTCCGAAGTATCGAAGAGCCTGGGCGAAGAAGTTATCCGCCAGCTAGAAGAACAGCTTGCCAGCCTCGAAGGCTATGCCCCGCCCGTCAAAGCGGACGTTGTCGAGGAAAGAAAGCAGAAGGATACGGAAGTTATCCGCTTCCGCTAAACGTATCCCCTTTCCTGTTTCCAAATAAAACGGCGGTTCCCCGCCGTTTTATTTTTTGCGCGTACAGGGCACTTTCTACCGCGCCAAATAATCCAGTACCCCGCCAGCTTCTTTTAAGCGCGCGTCGCAGTCGATGCGCTCTACCGGCATCCCTTCGCTGTAGCCGTAATCCACAAGCAATACCGGGATGCCAGCGGCGCGGGCGGCAAGCGAATCGTTGATGGAGTCGCCAACCATGAGCGCCTCTGCGGGCTTTGTCTCAAGCAAGCCGCAGGCATGCCAGAGCATGGCGGGGTCGGGTTTTTTGGTGGGGAGGGTATCGCCGCAGACAACGGCGCTGAAGTAATGCGCGATATTGAACTGTTGCAGCAGCGGGTGCGTGAAAACGGCGGATTTGTTGGTGACGACAGCCATTTTGATTTGCCGCGCCGCGAGTTCGGCGAGGAGTTCGGGAATGCCGGGGTACGGGCGCGTGGTCTGGCCGTTGACGTGCGCGTAGTGGCGGCGGAAGGCTTCCCGGGCGGTGCGGACTTCTTCTTCTGACGGATTGGCGCTCTCGGCTAGGCAACGGCGGACTAAATCTTCAATGCCGCGTCCCACAAAGCAGTGGACACGCGCTTGGCTAAGCGCGGGGCGTCCCATTTCCGCAAGCATCAGGTTGGCGGCTTCGGCGAGGTCCGCGATGGTGTCGAGCAGCGTCCCGTCGAGGTCAAACAGAATGGCTTTGGCTTGGATGCGCATGTTCATGTGCGCACCTTGTCTAACTCGGCGCGCAACCGCGCAATAACGGTGTCGTAGCGGTGCGGGTCGCTGCCAAGTCCCGCGCCGAACACGGCGGAACCGGCCACAAAGGTGTCGGCGCCTGCGCGGGCAATTTCAGCGATGTTGTCGGCTTTAACGCCGCCATCCACTTCAAGCAGAAGCTGGCGGCCGCTTTTTTGGGCGTATTGGCTGAGCCGTGCGCGGGCAGCGGCTAATTTTTCGAGCGTAGCGGGGATAAAGGCTTGTCCGCCAAAACCGGGATTAACGCTCATCAGCAAGACGAAATCAAGCCGTTCCATAACATGGTCAAGCAAGTACAGCGGCGTGGCCGGATTAAAGGCCAGCCCCGCTTTCGCGCCGCCATCGCGGATAAGGGAGAGGCTGCGGTCGATGTGCCGGGAGGCTTCGGGGTGAAAGCTGATGAAATCCGCGCCAGCCTCGATAAAGTCCTCAATGAGCCTATCAACCGGCTCCGCCATCAGATGCACATCAATAGGCGCTTTTGTAAGCGGGCGAAGCGCCTTGCATACCAGCGGCCCAACGGTGAGGTTAGGAACGTAATGGTTGTCCATTACGTCGAAATGAATCCAGTCCGCACCGGCGGCAATCACGTTTTTGACTTCTTCGCCAAGACAGGCGAAGTCGGCAGACAACAAACTCGGGGCAAGGCGGTACATAAGCGGGGTTCCCGGAAAGTCCAGAGCGGGAATTCTACTGTGTGCTTTGTGGGATGCGCCAAGGCGCACACGGGAAATTTGGCTCAAAGCGCCTCACATAAATCAAGGAAAACCCAACTCTTTCCTCTATAATGCCGCACATTTTTGCGGGTTGAGGTTCCTAGAACCTAGGTGCGCGCTCAAAGTCGTTTTCATCAAGAACATGGGAAACGGGACAACGGCATGATACGAATCAAACGCGGGCTGGACTTGCCCGTTGCGGGAACGCCCGCACAGCGTATCGAAACGGGACGGCCAGTCAAAAGCGTGGCGCTTGTCGGTTTCGATTACCACGGGCTGAAGCCAACGCTGGCAGTGCAGGTGGGCGACCGGGTCAAAACCGGGCAAACACTTTTTATGGACAAAAAAATTCCCGGTGTCCGTTTCACGTCACCGGGCACGGGGACGGTGGCCGCCATCCATCGCGGGGCGCAGCGCGTGTTCCAGTCCATCGTCATTGACCTAGACGAAGGCGAAAAAAAAGAAGACGCAGAACTTTTCGCTGCCTACCAAGATGCCCAGCTCACTACGCTGGAAGCCGGCAAGGTGCGTGAGAACCTGCAAGCCTCCGGGCTTTGGACGGCGCTTCGCACACGCCCTTACAGCAAAACCCCTGCTGTCGACGCAACGCCCGCTTCCCTTTTTATTACGGCTATTGATACGCACCCGCTTGCCGCAGACCCGGCACTGGTTATCGCGCAATACACGCAAGATTTCTTGCGCGGGGTGAAGGTGCTATCCCGGCTTGTGCCCAAAATTTTTATCTGTGCGGGCGAGGGCAAGGAAATCCCCGGCGAGGGGCTGCCGGGTATCCGGTTTGAGCGTTTCGCGGGACCGCATCCGGCCGGGTTGCCGGGAACGCATATTCATTTTCTTGACCCGGCGGGCGCGGGCAAAACCGTGTGGCACATCGGCTATCAAGATGTAATCGCTGTCGGCAAGCTCTTTTCAACGGGGCGGCTTTGGGTAGAAAGGGTGGTGTCGCTGGCGGGCCCCGTTGTTGCCAAACCCCGGTTGGTGCGCACACGCCTCGGCGCCCATCTCGCTGAACTCACACAAGGGGAATGGCAGGCTGACGCGGGAGAAGTCCGAATCGTATCGGGTTCGCTTCTCGGCGGCCGCACGGCGCACGGCGCATCCGGTTTTTTAGGGCGCTTCCACCAGCAGGTGTCTTGCCTTAAAGAAGGGAAGAACCGCGAGTTGCTGTCATTTCTCCGCCTTGGGGCAAACAAGCATTCGGCGCTCAATGTCTATGCCTCCAAACTGCTAGGCAAACGCCCTTTCAAGTTCACGACCACCACCAACGGCAGCCCAAGGGCAATGGTTCCCGTGGGCAATTATGAAGCGGTGATGCCGCTGGATATTTTGCCCACGCAATTGCTGCGTTACTTAATTGTGGGCGATACCGACATGGCGCAAAAACTCGGGGCACTGGAACTCGACGAGGAGGACTTGGCGCTTTGTTCCTACGTATGCGTGGGCAAATACGAATACGGTCCCATTTTGCGGGATAACCTCGCCCGAATTGAACAGGAAGGCTAAAAGTATGGGACTGCGTTCATTTCTTGACAGCATCGAGCCTCATTTCGCCAAAGGCGGGCGGTTTGAAAAGCTGTACGCCCTCTTTGAAGCAACGGATACGTTCCTTTACCGTCCGGCAAGCGTCACAAAAAGCACCGCGCACGTGCGTGATGCCATTGACCTGAAACGGATGATGATTCTCGTGTGGTTTGCCACTTTCCCGGCGATGTTTTTCGGGATGTGGAATGTCGGCTACCAAGCCAATACCGCATATGCCGCTGATGCCATTTTGTTAGAAGCGGCCAAGCAAAGTAATTGGCATGTCTGGCTGGTTTCCCTTTTGGCGGGATTTAACCCCGCCAGCCTCTGGGATAACTTCATCCACGGCGCGGCGTATTTCTTGCCCATTTATATGGTGGTGTTTGCCGTCGGCGGCACATGGGAAGTGCTCTTTGCCATTGTGCGCAAGCATGAGGTCAATGAAGGCTTCTTTGTCACCTCCATCCTGTTCTCGCTCATCCTGCCGCCCACCATCCCGCTGTGGCAAGCGGCGCTGGGGATTAGCTTTGGCATTGTGATTGCCAAAGAAGTTTTTGGCGGCACGGGCAAAAACTTCCTCAACCCGGCGCTAGCCGGCCGCGCCTTTCTCTTCTTTGCCTACCCGGCGCAAATTTCTGGCGATGCGGTATGGACGGCGGTTGACGGCCTAACGGGCGCGACGCCCTTGGCACAAGCGGCCAGCAGCGGATTAGAACTGAAATGGCTTGATGCTTTCATCGGCTTCATGCCGGGAGCCACAGGGGAAGTCAGCACCTTGGCGATTCTCATCGGCGGCGTGGCACTCCTTGTCATGGGGATTGCCTCGTGGCGCGTTGTCTTGGGCGTACTGCTGGGGGCAACAGGATTGTCCTTGCTCTTTAACGCCATCGGTTCAGCAACCAACCCGATGTTCGCCATGCCTTGGTACTGGCACATGGTATTAGGCGGGTTTGCGTTTGGGACGTTCTTCATGGCAACCGACCCCGTTTCTGCCGCGATGACCCACACCGGCAAATGGATTTTCGGTGTCTTTGTGGGCGTGATGTGCGTCCTCATCCGGGTGGTTAACCCGGCCTTCCCAGAAGGGATGATGCTGGCAATCTTATTCGGCAACTTGTGCGCACCGCTCATCGACCATTTTGTGGTGTCGGCCAATATCAAGCGGAGGATGGCTCGCCATGTCCAGCAATAAAGAATCAACAGTCCGCACGCTGGCCGTGGCGCTGGTCGTTAGCCTTGTGGCCTCGGTGTTCGTCGCAGGCTCTGCCGTCACGCTCAAGCCCCTGCAAGAGCAAAACAAGTTACTCGATAAGCAACGCAGCATCTTGGCCATTGCCGGCATCGACAGCACCCCGCTTTCCGGCGATGAGATACGGGATATTTTCCAAAAACGCATCACCGCTGAAGTCATCAATTTAGAGACGGGCGAAACCGACAGCAGTCTTGATGCCGAAAAATTCGACCCGCTCGCCGCCGCCCGCGACCCGAACCAGTCGGTAGCGTTATCTGGCGACCAAGACATCGCCTCCATCAAGCGGCGCGAAAAATTCACCACGGTTTACCGCCTCAAGAGCGAGGACGGCCAGTTGCAAAGCTACATCCTGCCCGTGCGCGGCTATGGGCTGTGGTCAACGCTCTATGGTTTTCTGGCGCTAAAACCAGACCTCAACACGGTTGTGGGGCTAGGGTTCTACCAGCACGGCGAAACGCCGGGCTTAGGCGGCGAAGTGGATAACCCGAAATGGAAAGGGCTGTGGCCGGGCAAAACGTTATTCGACAGCACGGGCAAACCCGACATCCAAATCGTTAAAGGCAGTGTTGCCCCCGGCGGCGACGCCGCGCACAAGGTTGACGGTCTGGCGGGAGCCACGCTCACCAGCAAAGGCGTGAATAACCTGCTCAATTTCTGGCTAGGCCAACAAGGCTTTGGACCTTGGCTGGCAAAGTTGCGCGGTAACGGCGGGGCGTAAATCATGAGCACATTGCAACCCGCTTTACCTGCCAGCAACAAGCGTGGTTTTTTGTACCCCTCTCCCTCTGGGAGACGGGCTAGGGGTGAGGGACGGCGTACAAAATGTTGCTGCTGTACGCATGCTCCCTCACCCGGCGCTACGCGCCACCCTCTCCCAAAGGGAGAGGGTGTCAGGGAATCCCCCTTCCCGCTACGTGAATCCTCAAAATTCAGGGCATCGAACTATGTCTAAACAAGCCTCGGCAAAAGAAATCCTGTTTGACCCGGTTTTCAACAACAACCCTATTGCCCTGCAAATCCTCGGTATTTGCTCGGCGCTGGCTGTCACAAGCAATCTCAAGACAGCCTTGGTGATGTCGATTGCGCTCACGGCGGTGACGGCGTTCTCAAACCTTTTCATCGCCATGATTCGCAAGCAGATACCGAGTTCCATCCGCATGATTGTGCAGATGGTCATCATTGCCTCGCTGGTGATTTTGGTGGACCAAATCCTGCGGGCTTACGTATTTACGCTGGCAAAACAGCTGTCTGTGTTCGTAGGTCTCATCATCACCAACTGTATCGTCATGGGCCGCGCAGAAGCCTTCGCCATGCAGAACCCGCCGGGAGCCTCTTTTCTGGACGGCATCGGCAACGGCCTAGGCTACTCTGTGCTGTTGCTGCTGTTGGGCGTAGTGCGCGAGCTTTTTGGCGCGGGCAAACTGTTTGGGCAAGAAATCCTGCCGCTAGTCAATGACGGCGGCTGGTACGTCCCCAATGGCCTGCTGCTACTGCCGCCCTCGGCGTTCTTCCTGATTGGCCTATTCATCTGGGCATTAAGAATGTGGAAGAAAGACCAACAAGAACAACCCGCATTCCGGCTTGCGCCGCAGGTGAAGGAAGGGGAATAAAAATGGAACATCTATTAAGCCTTTTCGTCCGCGCCGTATTCATCGAGAACATGGCGCTCGCGTTCTTTTTGGGTATGTGCTCATTTATTGCCATTTCCAAAAAGGTAGAAACCGCCATTGGTTTAGGCATTGCGGTTATCGTGGTGCAAACCATTACCCTGCCCGTCAATAACCTTGTTTATACCTATTTGTTAAAAGACGGGGCGCTGGCTTGGGCGGGACATCCAGAATTGGATTTGTCCTATATCGGCTTTCTCACCTATATCGGCGTCATTGCCGCCATTGTGCAAATCTTAGAAATGACGCTAGATAAATACCTGCCCGCTCTTTATAACGCGCTCGGTATTTTCCTGCCGCTTATCACGGTGAATTGCGTCATCATGGCCGGTTCGCTTTTTATGGTGGAGCGCGATTACAACTTCTCGGAAAGCGTGGTGTATGGCGTGGGTTCCGGTTTTTCATGGGCACTGGCGATTGCGCTTCTAGCAGGTATCCGCGAAAAACTTAAATACTCTGACGTGCCCGCCGGCCTGCAAGGGCTAGGTATTACTTTCATCATCATCGGCCTGATGTCCCTAGGCTTCATGTCGTTTTCCGGCGTGAAGATTTAAGGAAAAACAATGACCCAAGAAATCATTCTCGCTATTGGCATGTTCACGGGCGTGGTGCTCGCGCTCGCGCTCATCATCCTTGCGGCCCGCGCTTGGCTAGTGAGTAGCGGCGATGTCAACATTTCCATCAATGATGAGCGCGACATCGCCGTGTCCGCAGGCGGCAAGCTGTTACAAACGCTGGCGGCAAACAACATTTTTCTTTCATCCGCCTGCGGCGGCGGCGGGACCTGCGCGCAGTGCAAATGCCAAGTGCTTGCCGGCGGCGGCGACATCCTGCCGACTGAAGAGCCGCATTTCACCAAGCGCGAAATCCGCGCGGGCTGGCGGCTTTCCTGCCAAGTCCCGGTAAAACAGGCGATGAAAATTCATGTGCCAGAAGAAGTATTCGGCGTTAAAAAGTGGGAATGCACGGTGCTCTCAAACCACAACGTGGCCACTTTCATCAAAGAACTCACCCTAAAACTGCCCGAAGGCGAGGATGTCAATTTCCGCGCTGGCGGCTACGTACAGCTTGAATGCCCGCCTCACACAGTCAATTACAAAGACTTTGATGTTCAGCCCGAATACCGGGGCGACTGGGACAAATACAATATGTGGCGTTACGTCTCAAAAGTAGACGAACCCGTCATACGCGCCTATTCAATGGCGAATTACCCGGAAGAAAAGGGCCTTGTCAAATTCAACATCCGCGTCGCGTCGCCCCCGCCCAACCGTGACGATATTCCGCCGGGCAAAATGTCCTCGTACCTCTTCAACTTGAAAGCAGGCGACAAAATCACCGTTTATGGCCCGTTTGGCGAATTCTTTGCCCGCGAAACCGAAGCGGAAATGGTTTTCGTCGGCGGCGGCGCGGGCATGGCCCCGATGCGCTCACACATTTTCGACCAGCTAAAACGCCTCAAAACAAAGCGCAAAGTCAGTTTCTGGTACGGCGCGCGTTCCCTGCGGGAAGCCTTTTACGTCGACGAGTTCAACAAACTGCAAGCCGACAATCCCAACTTTACTTGGACTCTGGCCCTCTCTGAACCGCTGCCGAAAGACAACTGGACAGGGGCTACAGGCTTCATCCACAACGTGCTGCTAGAAAACTACCTCAAAAACCACCCCGCCCCGGAAGACTGCGAGTTCTATATGTGCGGCCCCCCGGTAATGAACGCGGCTGTCATTAAAATGCTGCTTGATTTAGGCGTCGAACGCGAAAACATCATGCTAGACGATTTCGGCGGGTAAGCCGGAACCGCTAATGAACGCGAATACACGCGAATAGGATGAGACGCCCCATAAAAACGGGGCGGCGGGAAAATTAACCGCAGGGGCAAGGCAAGCCCTGCCCGCCCCTCTCCCCTTGTGGGAGAGGGGGTGACGCAGCAAGGCGTCTGAAAGGTAGGGCAAGCATCCTGCTTGCCATCTGTACGTGGATAGCAAGCAGGATGCTTGCCCCAACAGGGCGGGTTTTCAAACCCGCCCCTTGTATCTGCAAACCTTTAGACGGCGGCTTCGCCCGTTTCCCCGGTACGGATGCGCACTACCTGTTCTACAGGCATCACAAATATCTTGCCGTCGCCGATTTTGCCCGTCCGGGCGGCTTTAACAATGGCCTCGATAGCCCTGTCTAGCGCCTCGTCAGAGACCACGATTTCGATTTTGACCTTGGGCAGAAAATCAACCACGTATTCCGCCCCCCGGTAAAGCTCGGTATGCCCCTTCTGACGCCCGAAACCTTTGACTTCCGTCACTGTCAGGCCGCTGATGCCCACATCTGACAAGGCTTCACGCACCTCTTCGAGCTTGAAAGGTTTAATGATGGCTTCCAGTTTTTTCACAGTTTCCCTCCTTGGGTAAACCCGCATTCTATGCGTTCTTACAGCGACAGGCATAACTGCCGGGATAATGCGTGACAACTGCATTACAGACGCCAAAAAACATCAATACCGCATACATCCAAGTGCGAATTTTTCCATGAAATGGGCGCAGCTCGTGCCTTTATCCGAGAAAGAGGTCACGTCCTGCGGCATGGCACAGTAAAAACATCCGGGAAATAGCCGTTAAATAGAGAGCACAACAACCCTGCATGACAGGGGGACGGCTATGAACAATCCTCGACGTTTCGTACTCATTCAAGGCAAGCGCGGAAACAGCGCCTTCAAACTCGACCATGCGCAAAGTATCGGCGCAACGGTTGCCAACGCTATCCAAGCCGGTTTCCGTATCGGCCAGCCTGTGCGCATCGGGCAAGTAGATGGCCGCATCGTTGGCTACAACATCGGCTATTTTGGCCTATTCCGGGGGCGCGACTATCCTTTATTAGTCCGCACCCGCTACGGCATCGCCAAATG
>JAIRPB010000186.1 GCA_031257305.1 Azoarcus sp. | reverse complement strand
GGCGGTTTGCCGGGAACGCAGGGGCTGGGCGCGCTTGACGCGCTGGTTTCTCGCGTGAATGCCGAGAAATGGGTGGAACTGCCTTCGGCTGAAAAATACTGTGTGCTGATTCGCCGCGCTTGTCTGAACATGGTCGGGTTTTTCGATATAGAACGCTTCGGGCGCGGTAGCGGCGAGGCGATAGATTTTTCCCGGCGGGCGTCTGCGGTGGGTTGGCATCATGCGTTGGCGGCGGATGTGTTCGTGCATCACTCATTAGGCTTGCCGCCCAATCCCGAGCAGGTTGAGGCAATTAACGATGCCGAACATATGCTGTCGGTGTTGTATCCCGATTATGGCGGCGAAGTGCGGGATTTTATCCATCAAGACCCGCCAGCAGGGTTGCGGACGCGGATTAACCAAGCGCGCGCGGCTTTGGGGGGGGCGGGCTTTGCGGCGGTGATGGATGAGCAAGAACAGATGCGCTCAATGCGCACGGGGGCTTCCGCTAACGCGCCGCCTGACGCGCCGTTGCCCGTGGTGCTGCATATCACGCATGACAAGGCCACTTCTAGGCGATGGATACGGGATTATTGCGCGGCGGATGTGGGTTGCCGCAGTCTGGTGTTGCGCGGGCGTAGTTCGCGTAATGCCGCGACGGCGGAATTGTCGCTGTTTGACCCGCGTCATGGCCCAATGCCGCTGATGACTTGGGCGCTGGCTAACCCTATCCGTAGCGTGGCCACGGCCCACGCTGAAGTCATGGGCATCGTGAAATGGATTTGTTCCGCGTTTGAAGTCCGCGCCGTGCTGGTTTCTTCCTTAATTGGGCAAACGCTGGATGTGTTGCGGCTCGACCTCCCCACGGTATGGGTGGCGCACGACCTTTTCCCGTTTTGTCCGGCGCTGACTGCCACTTTCGGTACGCCTTGCGGGCATTGTGACGACGGCGCTTTGAGCCGTTGCCTTAACGAGAACCCGTACAACGCTTTCTGGAGCTTAGCGGAGGTGAGTGAGTGGCAAGCGATGCGGGCGGATTTTGCGCGTTGCCTAGCGGCAGGCCATGTGCGGGTTGTGATGCCAGATGAAGGGCTGCATGCGCGCTGGGAAACGCTTTTCCCCGACATGCACAAGTGCGGCTGGACCTGTATTCCCTACGGGCTTGGCGCGGCGTTTACACGCGGCCCGGTGATACCGCACCCTGATTTTAGCGAGGAGGCGGTTAAGGCGGCGCAGACCGGTATGCCGCCGCCAAGATTAAGGGTGCTGGTTCCCGGGCGTTTGTTGCCGCATACGGGGTTAGGGTTGTGGCGTGCTATTTGCGATGAATTGCGCGCTTTTGCCAATGTGCTGCTATTGGATTGCGGCGACTTCGGGCAGCCTTTTTCGGATTACACGGGCGTTGAGGTTTTTCCCGAATGCGACCCTCGGGACTGGCCTGAAAAAATCGCGGAATGGAATCCAGACTGTGCGCTGCTGCTGTCATCGCAGCCAGAGAGTTTCTGCTACGCGCTTGCTGAAATGCAGGCGCTTGCGATACCGGTGGTAGCGATTCGGACTGATTCTAGCGCCGGCCGTATCGATAGCGGCTGGAACGGTTTTTTGGTGGAACCGGAAACTGACGCCGTGCTGGATATTCTGCGGGCGCTGGACCGTGCGCGGGACCGCCTTGTGACCGTGACGGACATTTTACGTTTCAGCCCGGTGCGTTCGGCTTTTGACATGGTGGCGGACGTGCGCCGCCTTTTGCCGGAATTGTCCGGTTTGGAATTGGCTCCGGCGAGCGGCGCGGGGGACGGCAGGGAGGTGGAAACCCTGCTTGCCGTGTTAGCCAAGCGGCAGCGCGCGCAGGAGGAAATCCTGCAACTCCGGGACCTTTTACAGGCCCGCGAAGAAGAAGAACGTGCCCGTGCCGTCAACCAGCGCCGGCTGGAATCGATGGTGGAGGCGCTGGCGGCCCAGCATGCGGCGGTTTTTCATTCGCTGTCTTGGAAAATGAGTGCGCCGATACGGGCTTTTGAACGTTTCCGGGACCGGATGCGCCAGAAGTTTTCAGCCCCGCCAGTGAAGCCAGAGGTTATGCGCACCCGCGTTGAGCGGCGCAAAGCCCCGCGCCCGGAACCTAAAGTCCCTGTTTTGCTGCGTTCCCGCGCTTCTGCCCGTTATTGGCTTTGTACGGCGATTGGTGCGCCGGATGCTTCGGTCCTGATTGCGGGCGGCGGGCCGGACCAGTCACAGCGGGCGCTGCAAAATTTCATTGGGCTGGCAGACATCGTGACGCGCCGCAGTACGCGGGCCTGTTTTGTTTGGTGCGGCTTGCTCGACAACCTGAGGCCCGATGACAGGCTTATCTTGAAACTGCTACGCGAGGTGGGCGACCTCTTTGTGCTGGACCCGCAACTGGACGCTGAAGTGTTTGCCGGTACGGATATTTTGCTGCTGCCTGCGGAAACGGTAGGGCGGATTGGCATCCGGGGGATGGTGGCCGGCGTGACGCATGTTGATTTGCCGCTTGCGCCGCCCGACTCTGGGGGCGGTAGCGTGATGGCCGCAACTGTGACGCAATTGTTGCAATATTGCAGTCGCGCAGATAAAACGGAACCCTTGCTCACTACCTAGCCTCCCCCCTCCCTCTGGAGAGGGGGGTGAGGGAAAGAATAGTAGGCAAGGCGGGTTAACGAGAGTTTGTTATTGAAACTGAATTACACATCATGTCTGGAACGCTTTTTACCGTAACCGCGCCCTCTGGGGCGGGCAAGACGACGCTAGTACGCCAGCTTGCGGCGCAAGATGCGGGTTTGCGCCTGTCGGTTTCTTTTACGACACGCGCCCCCCGGGAGGGGGAAGAAAACGGCCGTGAATACCATTTTGTAGATACCGCCCGTTTTTTTGCGATGCGCGAAGCGGGCGAATTTGTTGAATGGGCGGAAGTCCACGGCAATTTCTACGGCACTTCCCGCGCTTGGCTTGCCGGGCAAATCAGCCAAGGCTTGGACACGCTGCTGGAAATCGACTGGCAAGGGGCGTTACAGGTCCGTCAGGCGTTTCCAGATGCCGTGAGCGTGTTTGTGCTGCCGCCTTCTCTGGACGAATTAGAAACCCGCCTGCGCGGGCGCGGCACAGATAGCGAAGAAACCATTCTCCGGCGTCTCAGGGGCGCACGCGACGAAATGCGGCATTTGCGGGAATTTGCCTACGTTATAATCAACAGCCGTCTGCCCGACGCCATTGCTGACCTTGCGGCGATTGTGCGGGCGGCGCGTTTGCGCTGCGCTATCCAGCGCCAACGCCATTCCGAGTATTTTTCTTTTCTTGCACAGGAATAAAAACATGGCCCGTGTCACTGTAGAGGCTTGCCTCAAGCGAATTCCCAACCGTTTCATGCTCACCCTAGCGGCGGCATACCGCGCCCGCCAGCTCACGATTGGCGGTACGCCGCAAATTGAGCTTGACCCTAACGACCACGACAAGCCTACGGTTATCGCGCTCAAGGAAGTGGAAGCCGGCAAGGTTGGCCTAGAAATGCTCAATCGCGGACAGGCATAGGGATTTGCCGGGAAGCGTCATGGAATCTGACCATGCGCCTCCGTTGCAAGAAACTACGGCCACTACGGTGGCCGGAAACGAGACTGTTTCTCCTTCCCTAGAATTTGCGGAGCCGTTCTTTAGGCTCCTTAAAGATAAAGTTTCCGCCTATTTGCCAGAGGCGGACGTGGCTCGCATCGAAGCCGCTTACCGCTTCGCCGCTGACGCGCACAGCGGGCAGACGCGCAAAAGCGGCGAAATCTACATCATCCACCCCCTCGCCGTGGCCTCCGTTGTGGCGGACTGGCATCTTGACCCCCAAGCACTCTGTGCAGCGCTGCTGCACGACGTGGTGGAAGATACCTTTACCTCCGTCGCGGAAATTGCCGAACGTTTTGGCCAGCCCGCCGCCGAACTCGTCGATAGCCTCTCCAAACTAGATAGGCTCAAATTCCGTTCTAACGAAGAGGCGCAAGCGGCCAATTTCTACAAGATGCTGCTGGCCATGAGCACCGACCTGCGGGTGATTCTTATCAAGCTCGCCGACCGGTTGCACAACATGCGCACTTTGTTTGTGATGCGCCCCGAAAAACGCCGCCGCATTGCAGGGGAAACGCTCGAAATTTACGCGCCGATTGCCCGCCGCCTTGGGTTAGACGGCATTTTCCAAGAATTGGAAGATTTATCTTTCGTCAACAAATACCCGTGGCGGCACGGGGTGCTTGAACGCGCCGTTGCCGCCGAGCGCAACAACCGCAAGCGGCTGATTGCACAGCTACAAAGCGGCATTGAAGAACGTCTGCCGCAGTGGGGCGTGAAAGCGGAAGTACAGGGGCGGGAAAAACGCCTCTACAGTATTTATATCAAGATGAAAGAACGGATTGCCGAGGCGCGCCACGGCCACGGGCATATCCACCCAATGGGCGAAAAACGCCACGCTTTTTCGCATGTCTACGACATCCACGGTTTTCGGCTCATCGTCCCGGATGTCGCCGCCTGCTACCTTGGGCTAGGGGCGTTGCATTCTATTTACCAGCCCTACCCGGGGCGTTTCAAAGATTACATCGCCATTCCGCGTGAAAACGGCTACCGCAGCCTGCACACCACGCTGATTGGTCCCGGCGGCGTGCTGGCTGAAGTACAGATACGTACCCGCGAAATGCACCGCATCGCCGAATCAGGCGTTGCCGCGCATTGGCTTTACAAAGACGATGACAAAAACATTAACGAGCTACAACAGCAAACGCATGCCTGGCTGCAATCGTTGCTCGAATTGCAGATAAATTCAGGCGGCGCAAGCGAATTCCTAGAACAAGTCAAAATTAACCTTTTCCCCGGCGAAGTGTTTGTGATTTCCCCCAAGGGGCGCATTTTCAGTTTGCCGAGCGGCTCAACCCCGGTGGATTTTGCCTATGCGGTACATACCGACGTAGGGCATCGCTGCGTGGGCTGCCGCATCAATTCCCATTCCATGCCGCTCCACACTGAACTGCAAAGCGGCGACCAAGTGGAAATTATTACCTCGGCTTACCCAAGCCCCAACCCGGCGTGGCTCAATTACGTGCGCACCGGGCGGGCAAGGGCGAAAATCCGCCACTTTCTCAAAAACAAACAACAGGACGAAGCCATTGATTTGGGCGAACGTCTGCTGAACCTCGCCCTGCGCCCGCACGGTTTTACTGCCGAAGAAATTTCCCCAACGGCATGGGAACGTTTCCTGCGCGACCGGGGCGTAGCCAGCATCCGTGACATCTACGCCGACATCGGGCTAGGCAACCGCATGCCGGTCGCCGTCGCCCGCCGCCTGCTGCTTGCCCAGAAGCGGGTTGAGGGAGGCACAGATAAAGAAAAAATGGGTGAAAACGCCGCCGACATGCCAAGGCTCAAAATCCACGGCGGGGAAAGCGGCACGATGCACCTAGCCCGATGTTGCCAGCCCATTCCGGGAGACCCCGTCGTAGGGCTTATCCGGCGGGGGCACGGGCTTGAAATCCATCTTCAAGACTGCCACGTTGTTGCCCGGATGCGTGGCCACCATCTTGGCCGCTGGGTTGATGCCGATTGGGAACCGGACGAAACAAAACTGTTTAACGTCACCATCCGCATCCTGTGCCGTCCGGGGCACAACATGCTCGTGCGCATCGCCAACGCCATTTCTTATGCCGACTGCAATATCCAAAGCGCCGTCATGGACCAATCCGAAGCGGCCGCCTCTATGACTTTGCGCATGATTTTGCTCATCACCCTACAAGTCCGCAGCCGCCAGCACCTAGCCCAAGTCATGCGCCGCGTGCGGCTAGTGCCAGAAGTCGTGCGCATTGCGCGGGTAAAGCAGGGGGGGTGATTTCATTCATCGCTGTAATGCCCACGGCATTGTGTGATTTCAACGGAGTCATCCGTGAGGCGATAAACAAGCCGATTTTTTTCGTCAATATGGCGCGACCACCATCCTGAAAAATCCCCGCGCAAGGGTTCTGGTTTTCCTATCCCGCTATAGCCGTTGCGCCTGATGTCCGCAATAAGCCTATTTATTTGTTTTAGCGTTTTTTTATCTTGGGTTTCCTAATAAACATAGTCATCCCATCCCGTTTGGGTGAAGTTAATCTTCATTTTTCCATCATGCGCAATTCATCAAGCGTTTTGGTAACGAATTTTCCCTCGTCAGCTTCCCGTATAGACTGGCGTAGAACCGCCGTGTTTGAGGGGCTAAAGAACGGATCCGGCACGATAGAGATTTCAAAAGGAATTTTCCCTTGGCGTAAGGATTGGCGCACAAAGACATTAAACGCTGTTGTCATGCTAAGCCCTAATTCCCCGAAAAAAGCCTCTGCTCGTTCTTTTAGGTCCTTATCCAAACGGATGTTTAGGTTGGTTGTTCTGGTCATGGTAAAACCCCTTTTTCCGTATTGTTAAAATACAGTGTACATTGCATGGTAATTTACGCGCAAAACTATTACTTTGTACATAAAATTTCTGCTATTTATGAAGTTTCACCGCTCAATCCCCCCTTCGCGTACATCCACTGGCACCGGAAATTTCAGCCTTGCCCGTAGGCCGTGGGAGCCTACACTGTGGAATTGAAAATGGAATAAAATGTTGCTTATGACCACTACTAGCATTCTGCGCATTAACCATGTCCGGTATTTATGATTTGGATTTTTCTTGGGATCCGGCCAAGGCGCACAGCAATATCGTTAAACATGGTGTAGGCTTTGACGAAGCGGCGTGGGTACTTCATGACAGGCTGGCGATTACGGTTTTTGATGCGGCGCACAGTGAAACCGAGGAACGCTGGTTTACCGTAGGCATGAGTCCGGCGGGCAGACTGTTGACGGTCTCACATACCTTCGTGATATCCGATGTCCTGCGGGCGCGGGTGCGGATTATCTCGGCACGCAAAGCTACCCGCAATGAGCGCCGACAGTACGAAGAAGGGCGATAAGCTGCCTATGCCGATAAAGGAACTAACGATGGCACAAAAACCTAGCCAAACTGACGATATGCCTACCGAGGTTGATTTTGCGGGAGGCGAACGCGGCAAGTTTTATCAATCAGGGGCACGTTTTCATCTGCCAGTGTATTTGGATGAATCGGTGCTGGCGGTACTTACCGCGGCCGCCCAACGCAAGGGCGTGGATGTCTCGGATATAGCCAACGAAATACTAAGGCGCGACATTGAGAGCGCACAGGCCCTACTCTAAAAACAGCTCTGCCGCTTTCATTTGCCCTCAATCCCCCCTTCGCGTACATCCACTGGCACCGGAAATTTCAGCCTTGCCCGTAACTCGCGGGTGGCCTCTGCCTGTCCGTCTGCTGAAACCCTGAATACATGTTGGATATTGAACCGGCGCACTTGCGCGGGCCAGTTGTCCCCGGCGAGATAGGCGGGTTTGCTGGCGACATCTGAAAGGGTGCCGGCATGGGCGCGCGGCGTGACGAGTACCGTTAAAGATTGCGTGCCGTGTGCCGGCTCCCCAGTGCGCGGGTCAAGGATATGGGCGTAGCGTGTGCCGTCTAATTCAAAATAACGTTGATAGTCGCCCGACGTGCCAATGGCTTCGCCGTCGTAGAGCGGCAGCGTGGCAATCGCTCCCGGTTGGCGCGGATGCTGGATGCCTACCCGCCAAGGTTTTCCGCCCTTGCTGCCAAGCGCCATGATGTTGCCCCCGATATTGATGAGCGCATTCTGAATGCCTTGGGCACGCAGGATGTCGGCGGCTCTGTCGAGTGCGTAGCCCTTGGCATAACCGCCGAAGTCGATTTTGACAGCGGGGTTACGGCTGGAGACGCGCTGGCCGTCAAGGGTTAAGTCGCTCATGCGGGGGTTGGCTTTGAGAATCGCGGCCACGGCCGCCGGGTCGGGGCGCTTGGGGGCAAACTCATCAGAATGGAAACCCCAAAGGCGGATGAGTTCGCCAAGGGCAGGATTGAATAGCCCATCGCTGGTTTCAGAGAGCCGCTGTGCATCGCGCAGCATCGCGGCCAGTTCGGGCGAGACTTCGCGGGATTCGCCGCGTTCAATGGCGTCATTGAGTTGGGTGAGGTCAGACGGTTCCCAAGCGTGATAAGCGCGGTGAAGGCGGTCAAATTCGCGCAGCACCGCGCCCATTGCGGTTTGCGCAAGGGCGGGGTCGTTGCCATAAATGGCGATTTCTACCCGTGTACCAAAAACGAAAGCCTCACGGCTAAAAACCTGTTCACGCGAACAGGCGGTGATGAGGAGAACAAGGAATAGGAGGCAAAGATAGTAGTAGGGGCGAGCCTTGCCCGCCCGCCCCTCACCCGGCGCTTTGCGCCACACTCTCCCAGAGGAAGAGGGGGAGTTCCTGCTGCTGGCGGGAAAACCAGACAATACCCCTCTCCCTCTGGGAGAGGGGCTAGGGGTGAGGGAAGGCCGGGGGGAGGTGAGGGAAGGCCGGGGAAAGGTGAGGGAAGGCAGAAATTCCCCTCTCCTTTTGCGGGAGAGGGGTAAGCGCACAAGGCTCACCCCAGCAAAACCTTTACGCCCCATCAAATCCCCAGCAATTCAACGACTAGCGCGGCCACGTCGAAGCCGGTTTGCGCGGCAATCTCTACCATGCAGGTGGGGCAGGTAACGTTGATTTCAGTGAGATGGCCATCAATGATGTCTAGCCCAACAATCAACAGGCCCCGTGACCACAGAATGGGGGCGAGGGCATCGGCGATTTCCCGTTCTCGCGGAGTGAGCGGCATCGCTACGCCGCGCCCGCCGGCGGCAAGGTTGGCACGGGTTTCGCCCTCACGCGGGATGCGCGCCAGCGCAAAAGGGACAACTTCGCCGCCAATGATAAGTACGCGCTTGTCGCCATGCCGCACTCCGGGCAGGTAACGCTGTGCCATCACCGTGCGGGTGCCGTATTGCGTTAAGGTTTCGACAATCACGTTCCGGTTGGGGTCATTGGCCGTTACGCGAAAAATTTGGCTGCCGCCCATGCCGTCAAGCGGCTTTAGGATGACATCGGCGTGTCCGCTAATGAACGCATGGATGTCTTTCGGCTCACGCGCCACGAGCGTTGCGGGGATGAAGGCGCCAAATTCGGTAATCGATATTTTTTCGGAATGGTCACGTACCGCCCGTGGATGGTTAAAAACCCGTGCGCCGCCCGCTACAGCACGTTCAAGCAGCCACGTTGCGGCAAGGTATTCAAAATCGAAAGGCGGGTCTTGGCGCATCAGTACCGCACCAAAATGCGTTAACGGGCGGATTGCCGGCTCGCCTTCCGAGTACCAGTTATCGTCCGTCGTGCGCACGGCCAGCGGAGTGGCTTTTGCCGAAACAACACCGTCGCGCCAGATGAGATTGCCCCGTTGGATAGCCCAAGGCACATGCCCGCGAGCGGCGGCCGCACGCATTATTGCGATGCTGGAATCTTTGTAGGCTTTGAGGCTTGGCAGGGGATCGACGACAAAAGCGAGGTCAGCCATAGCGGGGGGCCTCATTTTGCGCGGAAGCCATAGCGTCGCTACAGCCCGATGTGGCGTTTGTGTTAGAAGCCGTCAGCGATTCGGTTTCCTCAATCTCAACGGATGCCGCAAGCAACGCCAAGCGCGCGATAACGCCATACACATAAAGCCGGTTGGTTGCGGCCTCAATTCCCTGCTGGCAATCCGGCATACAGCAAGGCGTCTCGAACGACAGCGGGCGAAATTCCATCCCCGGCGCGTTGAGATTTTCATCGCTGCCGCGAGTGGTATGTACGCGGTAAAAACCGCCGATAACATAGTGGTCCATCATGTAAACAACGGGTTCCGCCACGGCCCCGTCCACCGACTCAACAGTACGGATGCCTTCTTGGATGATGACTTCCCCGACGGACATCCCTTCCTTGACTACGGCCATTTTGTTGCGCTGGCGGCGGTTGAGTCCCACGATGTCTGAAGCCTCTTTCACCATCATCACGCCCATGCCATAAGTCCCCGCGTCAGCCTTGACGACAACGAAAGGCTCTTCTTTGATGTCATATTCACGGTATTTGCGGCGAATATCGGCAAGAAGCGCGTCAACCTGTTGGGTCAGGCATTCTTCGCCCGCCCTCGCGTGAAAATCAATTCCGCCGCACACGCGGAAAGCCGGGCAGATGCGCCACGGGTCAATCCCAATTTCTTCCGAGAAAGCCCGCACAATCCGCTCATACACGGCGGCGTGGCGCGATTTGCGCCGCATGTGCCAGCCCGCGTGAAGCGGCGGGATAAGGAATTGCTCATCGAGTCCTTGAAGGATGTCGGGCACCCCGCCGGAAAGGTCGTTGTTCAGCAAGATAGCGCAAGGCTCAAACCCTTCTACGCCCAAGCGGTTTCCCTGCCGCACAAGGGGTTCCAAAATCAGGCTGCTGCCATTGGGCAGCATCACGGGCGTTGCCGAGGTAATTTCTGGCAGCAAGCTCCCAAGGCGCACTTCCAAGCCAGTCATCCGCAGGATGTCCGCCAGCCGTGACACGTTCTGTAAATAGAATTGGTTGCGGGTGTGGTTTTCGGGAATCAACAACACCCGGCGGGCACTGGCGCACAAACGTTCAACGGCGGCCTGCGCGGCTTGTACGCACAAAGGCAGGAAAATAGAGCCAAGATTGTTAAAGCCGCCCGGAAACAGATTCATGTCGACGGGAGCCAGTTTGAAACCCGCATTGCGCAGGTCAACCGAACCGTAAAACGGCGGGACATGATGATGCCATTGCTCGCGGAACCATCGCTCAATGGTTGTGGAACAGTCGAGCAGATGGCGTTCTAGGTCAATGAGCGGGCCAGACAGCGCGGGGGTAACAGGGAAATTCATTGGCGCGGATTCCAGAATGCAAAGAGGCCGTGGATTGAAACATACGACGGAAAAACATGCTACCGATTGTGTTGTGCTAGTCCGCTAGTACCTATGTGTGCCAGCTTGCTGCCATGTTTAGCCGTGGCGTGAGACTAGCGTAGGCCGC
>JAIRPB010000144.1 GCA_031257305.1 Azoarcus sp. | reverse complement strand
TCAATCTGCGCGGCCTTGCCGAGGAAGCTGTCCAGCGGGATGAAGGCGTCGGGGGAGAGGCAGGTGACTTCGTAGGTGTAGGACTCGGAGAGGGCCTCGCGGCCCTCGGCATGCTGGGCGAGGAGGCGGTCGGCGTATTCCTCGCCGTCGCCGATCTGGAAGGTGAGGATGCGGTTTTTCTGGGTGAAGGCGCTGGCGAAGGCGTCCAGCATGTCGTTGAGCCTGTCGTAGGTGACGGGTCCCGGTATGGCGGCGGCAAGCCGCCCCAGAAGGGTCATGCCGGCAAATTTGTCCCGGACTTCCTGCATGGCCCTGGCGGCCGGGGTGGCGGCGGCTTGGGCGGGTTTTTTGGTGGCTTTGCCGGCGGCGCTGGCGGCGGTTTTGCTGGGGTCAGATATAGTCATGGCGGCCCTCCCGGCCCGGGTATTTTGTAGCGTGTCTTTACAAACAAAAGCAGAATGTTATCACCAAATAACTACGTGTTGCCGTCCGTGAAAAATTCCACAACAGCGCCGCTGTTCCTCTCCCGTCTCTACGGCGGTGGAGGGGGCGCTGGCGGTTAGTTTTGCGTAGCGGGTATCTTTTTCCAGAATTTTTCCGCCCACCGCGCAAAGTCGTCCACAAACGTAAATACCACGGGTACGACGAACAGGCTCAGGAGGGTGGAGGTGACTAGGCCGCCGATGACGGCGATGGCCATCGGGGCGCGGAAACTGGTGTCGGCGCGCCCTAAGCCTAGAGCCAGCGGCAGCATACCGGCCGCCATTGCGATGGTGGTCATCACGATGGGGCGGGCACGTTTGCGGCAGGCATCCAAGAGCGAGGCGCGCCGGGAAAGGCTCCGCTCTTGTTGCGCGGTGATGGCGTATTCAATGAGCAGGATGGAGTTTTTGGTGGCGATGCCCATCAGCATGATGAGGCCGATAAGGGAGGGCATCGAAAAGCTGGAGCCGGTGAGCAGCAGGCCGGCAAACGCGCCGCCTAGCGATAGGGGTAGCGCCGTGAGCAGCGTCAAGGGGTGCAGGAAGTTTTTGAATAGCAGCACCAGCACAGCATAAACGCACAGTACGCCGGTCAGGATGGCGACGCCAAAGCTCGTAAAAAGCTCGCCCATGATTTCGGCATCGCCGACTTCCCTGATTTTTAATTCGGGCGGCAGGTTGCGCACGGCAGGCAGGGTGCGCAGTTGCTTTGAGAGGTCCCCCATCGTGACGGCGCCCATTTCAACTTCGATGCGGACGGCGCGTGAGCGGTCATAACGGACGATTTGCGCCGGGCCGGAGGACATTTCTAGCGTGGCGATTTCGCTGAGCATTACCGGGCCGCGTGCGCCGGGCAGGGTGAGCCGCCCGATAAGGGAGAGGTCGTGCTTTGCGTTGTCGTCTAGCCGCACGAGGATGGGCACTTGACGTTGCGGCAGGTTTAATTTGGCCAGCGCGGCGTCGTAATCGCCTACGGTGGCAATGCGCAGCGTGTCGGCAACCGCTTGGCTGGTGACGCCTAAATCGGCGGCGCGGGCAAAGTTTGGCCTGACGGCGATTTCTGGGCGGATGAGGCTGGCGGTGGATTTGATGTTGCCTAGCCCCGGCACGGCGCGCAGGTCACGTTCTACGGCCAGCGCGGAGGCGCGTAGTACGTCTGGGCTGTCGCCCGTGAGGGTGACAATGTAGTGCTCGCGGGAGTTATCCAAGCCCACCTTAAAACGTGCGCCCACGAGCGTTTCGAGCGCACTGCGGATTTGGTGTTCAATAACTTGTTTGCGCGGGCGCTCGCCGCGCGGGGAGAGCTGGAGCGTGAACGATGCTTTGCGCACGTCACTGCCGGCCAGCATGGCCGCGAAGGGATCCGCCCCTGCGCTGCCGCCGCCAATAGCGCAATAGATGCGCTGGATGTGCTCGATGCCTAAGAGCCGTTCGCGGATTTGGCCGGCGATGTTGCGGGTTTCCTCAAGCGTGGTGCCGGGTTCTAATTCAAGATAAATCTGTGTTTGCGAACTGTTGTCGCCGGGCATAAAGCCCGAGGGCAGCAGCGGGAGCAGCAGTGCCGAGCCAATAAAGAAGAGGCCCGAACACAGGGCCGTGGCCACGCGGTGTTCTAGGCACCATCCGGCTTTGCGCTCAACCCAGAGCACCCATCGCGGCTCTGCGTGGCTTTGCGCGACAGGCCGGAATAAAGATGCGGCCAGAATCGGCGTAATCATCCGGGCGACGAAAAGCGACATGAGCACGGCCAGCGAAGCCGTCCAGCCGAATTGTTTGAAAAAAAGCCCCGCCACGCCGTCCATAAAAGCGGTGGGCAGAAAAACGGCCACCAGCGTGGCCGTGGTAGCGATAACGGCCAAACCGATTTCGGCGGTAGCGTCAAACGCCGCTTGGCGGGGCGTTTTTCCCATGCGCAGATGGCGCGCGATGTTCTCAACTTCTACGATGGCGTCATCAACAAGAATGCCGACGACGAGGGAGAGGGCAATCAGGGTGACGATGTTGATGGTATAGCCGAAGAGGTCGACGCCCCAAAAAGTGGGAATGACCGAGAGCGGCAGCGCCACGGCAGAAACTAAGGTGGCGCGGAGGTTGCGCAAAAAAAGAAAGACAACCAATACGGCCAGCAGTGCGCCTTCGTAAAGCAGGCGCATGGAACCATCATATTCATCTTGTACCGGGCTGACGAAATCAAACGCTTCGACCATCTCAAAATCAGGATAGGCCGCCACAATTTTTTGCAGTTCAGCCCGCACGGCCGCGCCCACGGCAATTTCGCTTTCGCCCAAACTGCGCGAGACTTCAAACCCCACGACGGGCTGGCCGTCCAGCAGCGCCATCGAGCGCGTTTCAGCCACGGTATCTTGCACGGCGGCAACGTCGGCGAGCCGGATACGGCTGCCGTCCGAGAGCGGGATTTCCATCTGCGCCAGCTCTTGGGCGGAGGAGACGTTTGCCAGTGTGCGGATGGGCTGCTCGCCGCCGCCTAGGTCGATGCGCCCGCCGGCGCGCTCGGTCTGCATCTGGCGGACTTGGCGCGAAATTTCCGTGGCCGTGGCGTTGCGGCTTTGCAAGCGTAGCGGGTCGAGCGTTACCCGGATTTCGCGGCTCACGCCGCCTACCCGTTTGACCGCGCCAACGCCTTTGACTGCCAGCAGTCGGCGCGAGAGGTCGTTGTCGATGAACCATGAGATGGCTTCATCGTCACGCCGCGTTGAGCGCACGGCATAAGCAAGAATGGGCTGTGAGGCCATATCCACGCGGTTGATGACCGGGTCTAGCAAGTCGGACGGCAAATCGGACCGCACGCGTGCCACGGCGGTACGGACATCATCAACCGCTTCCTGCAAAGGCTTCTCAAGCCGGAATTCCACCAGCATCGACACGCGGCCATCTTGGATGGACGTTGACATGTGCTTGAGGCCCTGTGCCGTGGCGATGGAATCTTCCACGCGGCGGGCCACGTCGCTTTCAAGCTGTCCCGGCGCGGCTCCCGGTAGCGAGGCCACGACGGAGACCATTGGCAGGTCGATGTCCGGGAAATGCTGGATTTTCATGCGGTAGAAGGCGTACAGGCCGCTGATGCACAGCAGCATGAAAAGCATGATGGGCGGAATCGGGTTGCGGATGGACCACGCCGAAACGTTCAGGTTCATTGCTCGACAACCCGCACAGGGTCGCCATCATTCAGGAAGCCCGTGCCTTTCATGGCGATACGTGTGTCTGGCGTGATGCCGTCGAGGATTTCCACGCGGCGGCCGATGCGCCGTCCCGGGGTGACTTTGGTCTGCCGGACCGTGCCGTCCGTTTCGAGCCGGAACACGTAATGAAAGGCTTCGCGCATGGTGACGGCTTCTTGCGGGACGGTGAGGGCCGTGCTTTGCCCAAGGTCGAATTCGCCGCGCACAAACATGCCGGGGCGGATGGCTGAATCGGGCGGCAGGTCCACATAAACCAGCCCCGTGCGGGTGCGGGTGTTGAGCGTGGGCGCGGCAACCCGGACCGTGCCTTCAACGCTATGCCCGTCCGTGAGCGTAATCCGGGCCACCGCTTCGGGCGTGACATGTTCCAGTTCAGAATCCGTGAGTTCTGCCCGCCATTCAAGCCGCCCTTGCCGGATGAGGCGGAACATTTCCCCTCCGGGGCCGATAACGGCTCCCACCGTGGCGTTGCGGGCTGAAATAACGCCATCATCCGGGGCGAGTACGCGGGTGCGCGTGAGCCGTAATTGCTGTGCCGCGAGCGATGCTTCTGCGGCGGCGGCTTGTGCCCGGGCGCTGCGCTCGGTGGTGAGATATTTAGTGATGACTTGGTCGCTTAACGCGCCGCTGCCGCGCAGGGTTTTGGCGCGCTCGGCATCGTCGCGCGCGGCTTCTGCGGCCGCCCATGCCTGCGCACGGGCGGCCTTCGCCTGTGCCACGTCAATTTTGACCGGTTCATCGTCAAATACCGCGAGAACCTGCCCGGCCTTGACGGTATCGCCCACGTCCGCAAGCACTTCAGCTAGGCGGAGCGCCTGAACGTCGGAACAAATGATGGCTTCCTGCCAAGCCTCGATGGTGCCGTTGGCGGGGATGCGGATAGGCCAGGTTTCAAGGGCGGGGGAGGCGGCCGTGACAGTGAGCGCCGGCCGGGGCGGGGAGTCTGCATCGCTATGGCGGTCGCATGCAGATAGCAACGCGATGAGCGTGATGACGAAGAAAAGCCGTGCAGAAACCGTTGGCATGGAAAGCGCCGGAAAGAGGAGAGCGGATTGGCGAGATTATCCACAACTCTTCCTTCCGGCGCTTGCCAAAAAAAGCGTTTTATTTAGTTCTGAACCGTGCTTTGAGGTCAATCGCGGAAACGGTAGTCCGTGCGTGTTTTGAGTCTCACTATCAGTTTTGCCAAGTCAAGCGGTTTGGTGACATAGTCGTAACCGCCATTTTCGTAACTCTTGATGATGTGCTCGGGAACAGACGGTTCAATCACATAAAGAAGGGGTACGCTGAAAAATCCTTCCATTGATTTTATCCGGCGTCCTAACGCAAACCCGTCTAGGGTTTTAGATGTGGCATCAATCACGATGGAATCGGGGACGACGTAAGCCAGGTGTTCCATCGCTTCTTCAACGCTTTTTACTGCCATGACGGTATAGCCTTCGGCAACGAGCATATCGTGGAATGCCTGTGCTAATTCCATTGAATCGTCGATAGCTAGAATGAGAGGTGAAAGGGGGGCATCGGCAATAGAAATAGGATTATGCTGGGGTTGAAATGATGTTTCGGAGGTGTGTATGTTTTGCATGGAGGGGGTCTCGTCAAATGGACAACATGCCTTAATAAAAGCAGATAATCAGCTTCTTTGACGGGTGACAAACCACGAAGTGCGGAAATTCCCGATATGGGAATTTATCAATAGATGAATTTATTCTCGGTTATGATATTTAGAATATCGGATATTACGTAGAATGGCTTATTTT
>JAIRPB010000129.1 GCA_031257305.1 Azoarcus sp. | reverse complement strand
CATTTTTGTTTTGCTGGGCGGGCTGGTTTTTACGTTGCCCAATTTTTTTGGCGAAGCGCCCGCCGTGCAGATTTCCGTTGGCAAGGCAACGATGGATTTTGATGCCGTTGCCATCACTGACCGCGCTATGAATGTGCTTAAAGCAGCGGGCATTGAGTACACGGGAATTTTTTCAGATGCCACCGGGGTACGTTTCCGCTTTGCCGATATTGATACCCAAAAGCTCGCCAAAGAAGCGATTGAAAACGAATTTAATCCCGATAAACAGGATACTTCTTATGTGGTGGCGCTCAACATGCTGCCGAATTCGCCGGGATTGTTCACGCGGCTGAATATCCGGCCCATGAACAGGGGGCTTGACCTGCGTGGCGGGGTGCACTTTTTGCTTGAGGTGGATTTGCCCGGCGCGATTGACCGCCGTTTGAATACGCTCGTGGGCGATTTGAGCGGGCAGTTACGCGGAAAAGTGCGGCATTCGGGCATTACCCGTCAGGGCGATACCATTGTTTTGCGTTTTACCGACGCCGCGCAGCGCGATACCGCACGGGCCACGATTCGGTCAAACAGCGGCGACATTCAGCTGGCCGACCGCGACGCGGGGGATAAGGATTTCTGGCTTGTTGCCAGCTTGAGCCAACAAACCCAGCAAAGCATCCGTGAATCGGCTATCCATCAAAACATCAACACCCTTCACAACCGCATCAACGAATTGGGCGTTGCCGAGCCGGTGATTCAGCAGCAGGGGATGGACCGTATTGTTGTGCAACTGCCGGGCGTACAAGATACGGCCACGGCCAAAGACATCTTGGGGCGTACCGCGACGCTTGAACTGCGCATGGTTGAAGGCGCTCCCGGCGACATCACCGCATTTGCCGTAGCAATGGGACAGGCACAGCTTCCTTACGGCACGGAACTGTATTTTGAGCGTACTAAGCCCGGCCAGCCAGAAGGTATCCCCGGCAAGGGGATTCCTCTGCTGTTACGTAAGCAGATTGAGCTGACGGGTGAAAATCTTGTCGATGCCCAAGCCGGTTTTGATGAAAACCACGAACCCGCCGTGCATCTCAATTTGGATGGGACGGGCGCACGGAAATTCCGGGACCTCACCCGCCAGAATGTCGGCAAGCACATGGCGATTGTGCTAGTTGAGAAAAACAAGGGCGAAGTGGTGACTGCGCCGGTTATCCGCACTGAAATCTCCGGCGGGCGTGTTCAGATTTCGGGGGCGATGAAGCCTGCTGAAGCCAGCAAAACCGCCTTGCTGTTGCGGGCCGGCTCGTTGGCCGCGCCGATGCAGATTATTGAAGAACGCACCATTGGCCCCAGCCTAGGGGCAGACAACATCGAAAAAGGCTTTAACTCCACGCTTTGGGGATTCATCGTTATCGTGGTGTTTATGTGCGTGTATTACGCGCTTTTTGGGGTGGTTTCGTCCTTGGCGCTAACCGCCAACCTCCTTCTTCTTGTGGCGTTGCTCTCAATGCTACAGGCCACGCTCACTTTGCCGGGTATTGCCGCCATGGCGCTAACACTAGGCATGGCCATTGACTCTAACGTGCTGATTAACGAGCGTATCCGCGAAGAACTGCGTAACAACTGCACGCCGCAGATGGCGATTACCGCAGGTTATGACCGCGCTTGGGACACCATTCTGGACTCCAACATCACAACGCTGATTGCGGGCATTGCGCTGCTTGTTTTTGGCTCCGGCCCGGTCCGCGGGTTTGCCGTGGTGCATTGTTTGGGCATCCTGACTTCGATGTTTAGCGCGATTCTTGTCTCGCGGATGCTCATTAACTATATCTATGGGCATCGCCGTAAGCTCGATTCGATTTCCATCGGCAAGATATGGAAACCGGGCAACCACTAATCAGCCAAAACAAATCACACGCTAAAGGAAACCTCCGTCATGGAATTTTTCCGCATCAAAAAAGACATCCCGTTCATGCGCTTTGCGCTGATTTTCAACATTATTTCGCTGGTGACATTTATTGCCGCAGTGTTTTTTCTTGCTTTTCGCGGCCTGCACTTGTCGGTTGAATTTACCGGCGGCACGTTGATTGAGGCTGGTTATGCCAGAACGGGAGCCGTGACGCCCGAAGTTTTGCAGGAAAAACTCAAACTTTTGCGGCAAAACCTTGCCGATAACGGCTATCCCGATGCCCAAGTCCAGTCTTATGGCACAACCACTAAAGCCGGCGATAATGGTGCGCCTCCCCGCACAACTGATGATTTTCTGATTCGCTTGTCTGCTGAAAAGGCAAACTCTGGCAAAGACGGGGCGGCAGACAATAAAAAAGATAGTGTCCAGCATCTCAAGGAAATTCTTGAAAAAGCCGGTGATGCCGAGGTGCGGCGGATTGAATTTGTCGGACCGCAAGTGGGCAAAGAATTGGCCTCAGATGGCGCGATGGCGCTATTGGTGGTGATTATCGGCATCGTGCTGTATCTGGCGATGCGTTTTGAATGGCGTTTTGCCGTCTCGGCAATTATTGCCAACTT
>JAIRPB010000081.1 GCA_031257305.1 Azoarcus sp. | reverse complement strand
TGCCACTTTCGTACCGATACGGAAAGTGGCGATTTTCATGTTCCGAGGAAAAAGGTCACAAGGGGAGAGGGAGACAGAGAATAGGCCATGCTAGAGAGGCGTTACTATTCCCGCACATGACGGTCAATTTTGACGGGAAGCGATATGCAAAGCGGAGGGATGTCATGACAAAAGGGACAAATACCGGAATGGGCCATCAGGAGCGCGGTAAGACTGGACACCGTCCCGAAACTTACGATTTTGACCCAAAGCAAATCATCAAGAAAAACTTGCATTACCTGTCTGACGGGTTTGAGGGGCTAGTCGACCCTTTGGGCATGAGTGCGCCCATTGTGCATGCCCAACTAGCGTGGCTATCGCACCCACAAGAACTTGCGCAGCGTTACATCAATCTTTCCACTGATTTGTGGAAGTTGCAGCTCCATACCATGCTTCGGATGGCCGGGCTTGCCAGTGATGATCCCATTAGCCCGCATCCTGATGATGTCCGTTTCGCTGACCCGGTCTGGACGGATTCAGCTACTTGGGATTTGGTCAAAGAGTGGTATTTGGCATTTACCCACAACATACAAGACATGCTGTACGACACGCCGGGTTTGGCCGGCAAAGAACGTAGGCGTGCGGCATTTTGGTGGCGCAAATGGCTTAACTTGGTTGCCCCCACCAATTTTCTGCCGACCAACCCGGTTGCAATACGTAAAGCGATAGATACCCGCGGGGAGAGCCTCTTCAAAGGCTTCAAGAACTTCCTCGCTGATTTGCGCACAGGCATGGTGCGTATGACTGACCCGAAAGATTTTCGGGTTGGGGAAAACCTTGCGACCACCCCGGGCGCGGTTGTTTTCCGCAACCGCCTCCTTGAAATCATCCACTATGCGCCGACCCAAGCCAAGGTACATGCCGAGCCGATAGTGATTGTGACGCCGTGGATTAACAAATTTTACATACTTGACCTTGTGCCGAAAAAAAGCATGATTCGTTACTTGCTCGACCAAGGGCTAGACGTGTTTATCACGAGCTGGAAAAACCCCGACGATTCGATGCGCGATTGTTCCTTCGACGATTACCTCACCGAAGGCATACAGTCCATTATTGATGTCGCCCGAAAATTTACAGGCGCGGACAAAGTCCATGCGGTGGGCTACTGCATTGGGGGAACGGCGCTTTCAATCTACATGGCATGGGCTAACAAACATTATGGCAAGGACGCAGTTCCGGTTGCAGACTGGACGCTCTTTACGACTTTGGTCGACTTCCGCAAGCCCGGCGACATCGAAGTATTTATCGACGAAACCACCATCAATTACCTGACCGATAGCATGGCCAGAAAAGGCTATCTTGAAGGCAAGGAAATGGCTTCTGCATTTAGGCTGCTACGTTCCAACAGCCTGATTTGGACTTACGTGGTACATGGCTGGTTATATGGGGAAAAGCCTGCGCCGTTTGATGTGCTGTACTGGAATATGGATACCACCCGCATGCCGTACAAAATGCACTCATGGTATCTGCATGAGCTATACCTAAATAATCGGCTGATTCATCCCGATGGCCTAACCGTAGCGGGCGAACCGATTAGCTTAGGGCGAATTACCCAGCCGCTATATGCCGTATCTGCCTTTGATGACCACATCGCGCCGTGGGCGCAGGCTTACCGCGTCAACAATTTTGTTGCGGGGCCAAAGCGTTTTGTACTGTCGAGTTCGGGCCATATCCTAGGCATCATCAATCCTGTCGTCACGCCGCCCAAGCGCCGGTTTTGGGTTAACGATGTCGCGCACCGTTCCGAGAGCGCCAAATATTGGAATACGCATGCGGGCGAGCGTGAAGGCAGTTGGTGGACAGACTGGATGGAATGGCTAAAACCGCGTGCCGGCAATCTGGTAGAAGCCAGGCCAGCGGCCAACAAGCAGTTCCCAGAAATTGAACCCGCGCCGGGGCGCTATGTGACGGAACCGTGACCGCAAGGGAAGAGGGGCATTGCAGTTTGCTTGGGCTTTAAGCCACTGCTGAACGTTCTCGCAGAGAACAGGCCGTGGTCCCCCCGGCAGGAATCGAACCTGCATCTGGCGCTTAGGAGGCGCCTGTTCTATCCATTGAACTACAGGGAGTAGGTAGCCTTTTGAGGTTACGCCCTACAAGTGCGGGGATAAACGGAAAACTATAACCCACCTAGCTCCGAGAACGCCCCTCAGTCTTTGGTGGTTTCCGTATTATTTTGGCGGGCCATAATATCACCTTCTCAATGACAGCAAAAACGGGCTTTTTTATGAGTGAGCCAACTAACAGCAAGGCTGGACGAACAGAGAACACGAAATAAGGACACCGAATTGCTAAATGAAATTCCTAAAAAAATTCAGGAATACGCTTACTCGAATGCCACGCAGAACAGCTCATTGTTTTTGAAGATATTTAGCTAGACGTCAAAAAACCTGAAAAGACAAGAGGGAGTGCCGAAGCACCCCCTCCGCAATCGTAACCGCCGACTTGTCATCGCCCTGCCGGTACGGCTGGGGCAACGCCGAAGCGGCCCCAGACTCAATTATGGTGCCCAGGACGGGACTCGGACCCGTAAGCCTTGCGGCGGCAGATTTTAAGTCTGCTGTGTATACCAGTTCCACCACCCGGGCGAAACAAGTATCATCGCACGTAATGGTATCTGCGTACAATATCCCCCCTTGCTTATCTCTTCCCTGAACCTGCTGGATTGACAAAGGGGAAACTGTGCCGTGAAACCTACCGAGGCTCGCAAACTTCTGGGTATTGGGCGTGACGCCAATCCCCAAGCCATTAAAAAAGCGTTTCGTCAGTTGGCGATGCTTTGGCATCCTGACCGTAATCCCGCGCCTGAGGCGCATGAGATGTTTGCCCGTTTAAGCGCCGCGTGCGACTTGTTGCTGGCGCCGTTTGCGCAAGCGGGGGAGGACGGCGATAGCAATGTTTCTTCTGCCCCTTCGCGTGGGCCGGACCGCAACCAAGATATTGAACTTAGCGTTGAGCAGCTGTGCTTGGGCGGCAAGGCTGATGTGGTGCTTGAATCTAGCGTTCAGTGCCAGGAATGCGAGGGGCAAGGTTTCCACGAGCGCGGCCATAACCAGCTTTGTACGCATTGCCAAGGGACGGGCAGGGTGCGCAATGGCAGAAGTTCTGAACGTTGCGAGGACTGCGATGGGCGCGGTTATACCCGGCGTACTCGTTGCCTGCATTGCGATGGGACGGGCCGCGAAATCAGCCGCCGTATTTTGGTTGTGACCATCCCGCCTGGTTTGTTGCCCGGTGACGAATTGCGGCTGGAAGGTGAGGGTTACGCCCCGCCTATTGGCAAAGGTGCGCCGGGGGATTTGCGGCTTCGCATCCAGTACAAACCGGATGGGTTGTATTTGCTGGAGGGTTCTCATCTTGTCTTGGAGTGCCCGGTGAGTGCCTTCATCCTGCTGGGCGGCGGGCGCGTTACCGTTCCGACGCCTTTTGGCGAACGCCAGATAAGTTTGGAGGCCGGTTTGGCGGATGGCCGTGAGCAGTGGATTCCCGGTGCGGGCATTCCTGCACGGGGCAAGCGCCCCGCCGGGGATTTGCGTGTCCATTTCGTCCCTGTTTTGCCTACGGTGACGACTTCGGCGCTTGTTAAGCATTACCGTGCGATTCAGGCTGAAATCGACAGAATGCCTCTTGATACGCTCCCGGAACAGGGGCTGTGGGAAAGGCGGCCCAAAACAGGGACTTGACGTTGACGCAGGGGCGTGGCAAACGCCAAAAAACATAAGGGCGGCATTTTTTTGCCGCCCTTATGTTTTGAGTGAGTTCTAGGCTATTAAGGAAGCGTGTAATGGTTCTGCGTCATGAGGTCGACCCCGCACTGGAGATTTTCAACCCAGTCAATGAGGCGTTTAACCATTGGCTTGCCTACAAAACGAGCCCCGTGCTGCGGCACGATTTGTTCGATGTCAAGTTGCCTTACCATCTGTGCCCAATAGCGGCAAATTTTGTTGGAAATCATGTAGCGCCGGTGGAAACCGACCATGAAATCGACATGGGCATCGAAATCGGCTACGGGTTTTGCCGCATCGCTGTGCTCAAGGAGCGAGACGCCCAAGTCGCCCGAAAACAGGATTTTGGAGACGGGGTCATAAATCTGGAAATTGCCTTCCGAGTGCAGGAAGTGCGCGGGAACGGCCCTGAGCTTACAGTTGCCCAGCGGCACGGCCATCCCTTCGTCTGGGATGCCGATGATGCGGTCGGTATAGTTTCGCCCTGTGGTGAAGTGCGGCAAAAACCGCGCCCACAGCTTGGAAATCAATACCCGGCAATTGGTTGTGACCATCCACTTATTGGCCGAGGCAATGATGTCCGGGTCTTGGTGCGAGGCGAAAATATAATCAAGGTCACGCGAATAGAAGTAGCGCGCCATGCTCATTAGCAGACCGTTGTAAGTCATATTCCCGCCCGGCTCGAGCAGCGCACCATGTTCGCCGTCGACGATGAGGAACTGGTTACACTGTACGGCGTGGTCCGATGCCTCATCTACGAGGTCATAGAAAGCCAGACAAACATGTCTGCCATCATTAAAAAGCTCAACTGCCATAGTATTCAGTTGTCCAGTGAAAGACCCGCACTTGCGGGGACAGGCGCGTACTCTACCGCAGAAGGGTTCTTCTCGTCACCCCAGTATTCTTCTATTTCATAGAATCCAACACATTTAGGTGCAAAATCTTGGTTCCTATGCAGACACATTCCTCTTCTCCTGACACTTCTCCCGAATCTCCGACGCCAGAGGGGACTCCCCATACGGCGCGGATGCGTGGCATACGCCACATGTTGCCTTGGCTCTCTCCGCGCAACTGGCGCAAGCAGATACTGCTGATGTCGGCGGCGTTGGCGGCGGCGGCGGTGGCCATCCTGTTTGCCAAGGGCGCGGATTGGGTGACTGACCTTCACCAACAGATGGTTCAGCATTATGTGTGGCTCCCGCTATTCGTCACGCCTGCTGGGTTTGGCGTTCTCGCTTGGCTAACCTTGCGCGTTTTTCCCGGTACGGAAGGCAGCGGTATCCCACAGGCCATTGCGGCGTCCAATTCCGAGACATCCGGGATACAGCGACAGTTCCTGTCGATTCGCATTGCCGTTTCCAAAGTTTTTCTGACGCTCGGCGGATTGCTTGTTGGCGCGTCGGTGGGACGCGAAGGCCCTTCCGTGCAAATCGGGGCTTCTGCCATGCACCTGCTAACCCGGCTCCGCCGTTTCGGGCATATCGGCTCAAGCCACGACCTAATAGCCGCCGGCGCGGGCGCGGGGATTGCTGCCGCTTTTAATACGCCGCTTGGCGGCATTATGTTTGCCATTGAGGAAATGTGCCGTTACCGCTCATTCCGCGCCAACGGCGCCACCCTGATTTCCGTCATCCTCGCGGGTTTGGCCTCGCTGGTCATCCTTGGCAACTATAACTACTTCGGGCGCACGGCAGGGGGACTCTCAATTGGTTGGCCAGACGGCGTATGGGCCGTGCTGCTTGTGGGGGTTCTCGGCGGGCTGCTTGGGGGCGGGTTTGCCCGTCTGCTGATTGCCTCCGCGCAAGGGTTGCCCGGTAACGTGGGCCAATTCGCACGGCAAAGGCCGGTTGTTTTTGCTGCCGCCTGCGGGTTGGGGACGGCCGTGCTAGGGCTTGTCAGCGGCGGAATCGTTTACGGTACGGGATATGCCGAAACCCGCCATGCGCTGGAAAACAACGGACAACTGCCTCTTTACTTCATGCTTTTCAAGATGGCGGCGGTTTGGCTGGCTTTTGCCGCCCGTATACCGGGCGGCATGTTTGCCCCGGCGCTGGCTATTGGCGCGGGGATGGGCGCGATTATTGCCGCAATCCTGCCGGGGATTTCCGCCGGGGACCCTGCCATACTCATTCTTGGCATGGGCGGTTTTCTGGCCGCCATGACGCAATCGCCGATTACTTCATTTGTTATCGTGATGGAAATGACCGATAAGCACGAAATGCTGTTGCCGCTCATGGCGGCCGCGTCGCTTGCTTATGGCATTTCAAGGTCCGTTTGCCCCATGTCGCTCTACCACGCGCTGGCCGCGCCGATGCTCTACCGCGCTGAACTCAAATGGCGCGAGCAAGAAAACGCCGCAGGCAAGAGCAGTCATTCGATGTGGTAATCCAAATCAAACCCCGCATGCTCATCCACGCCAAGCGCCTTAACTAGCAAGGGAAGCGCCGCTTTGAGGCGGTCAGGCAATATCCACGGCGGATTGACGATAAAAAGCCCGCTGCCAAACAGGGCAAAACCCGCTTTAACGGGCTGGCAGACACGCAGGCGCACATCAAGCCAACTGCCCGCTCCTAACCCCGCCAGCCGTTTTGGAAGATGCCGGGATTCGGGGCGAGCCAGCAACGGATACCACAGGACGTAGCAGCCCGCCGGAAACCGTTTAATGGCCTCGGCGAGCGTTGAGACAGCCCGTGCGTAATCGGTTTTGATTTCATAGGAGGGGTCAATCAACACCACGGCCCGCCGTGATGGGGGCGGCAGCAACGCACTGAGACCCGCGAACCCGTCGCTGTCGTGGATATGGGCACGCCGAGAATCGGCTGTGCGGAAAGTTTGCCGCAACGTTTTTAAGTCAGCGGGATGGCGCTCGAAAAAATGCAGATTATCCCGTTCCCGCGCAAAAACCATCGCCACAGCGGGCGAACCGGGATAAAACACCAAACGGCCGCCCGGATTGAACTGGCGGATGACGTTCGCATAGTCGGCGAGAGGCGCCGGCAAACCCTCCCTGTCCCACAGCCGCCCGATTCCCCCGGCAAACTCCCTTGTTTTGCCCGCAATCTCATCGTTGAGCGTATAACAGCCCGCCCCAGCGTGCGTGTCGATGTACGTCCAAGGCTTTTCTTTTTGCCCGTAATACGCAAGCAGTTCAGCGAGAACAAAATGCTTAATAACATCGCCGTGATTGCCGGCGTGAAAAGCGTGGCGGTAACTCAGCATGAGAGAACGGAAAGAAAGCGGGAAGCGAATGCTATCACCGCATGTCTCGTGGGCGGACGGGCGTATTGATTGTCACGGCTTTGACGAACGGTTGGAAAGCATGACATCATGCGGCGTTCCCATTTCCGGGAATTTCACGCAGTAATGCTGTTTTCATCCATGCAGGAGAGACTCCCATGAACAAAACCCTCATAACCGCTTCCGCCCTTATTTTTACCGGCATGCTTTCGGCTTGCAGCGGAATGGGCGGCAAAGCGACGGCCACCGCTGAACTCGCGCCCACACAAGGTAACGCCACCCAAGGCAGCGTACAGTTTGTCCAGCAAGAAGATGGCCGCGTCAAAGTTACAGCCCAAATCAGCGGGCTGACTCCCGGCGTGCACGGTTTCCACATCCATGAAAAAGGCGATTGCAGTGCCCCTGACGGTACCAGTGCTGGCGGGCATTACAACCCCTTTAAGCAAGCCCACGGCAAGGCAAACGAAGGCGCGCACCATGTGGGCGACCTGCCTTCGCTAGAAGCCGACGCCAACGGCAATGCCACGCTAGACGCATTGGTTGAAGGCGTCCCGCTCACTGGGGAAAACACCATCGTCGGGCGCGGCCTCATCGTCCACGCCGCCCCAGATGATTTCGTCACGCAGCCCACCGGCAACGCCGGCGCCCGCGTCGCTTGCGCTGTTATCAAGTCCAAATAATAGGCTTCTCGCCCAAAACGCCCTTCTGCTGTTAGCGGAAGGGCGTTTGTGCAACAGAGGCTGACTAAATGGCATGACGGCTTTCTATACAGAATCGCCAACGTGGCATGAAAAAATCGGCAACATTCACGCCATGCTGGAGCGCGTCAAGATAAGCGAGGAGCAATCCCGCGACGTGCCACGGCTACGTAGGCTAAACCGCATCCTCTCCATCCACGCTTCCACCGCGATTGAGGGCAACTGCCTCACGCTCGAACAAGCCACCGATGTCATCAATGAAAAACCCGTCTGGGGGCCGCCCAAAGACATCCGGGAAATTAAAAATGCTTGGGGAGCGTACAACGAAATCACGCATTTCAACCCTTGGGCCGTGGGCGACCTGCTCCGGGCGCATGCATTTTTAACAGATACCCTTGTAGCTGAATCCGGCCAGTTCCGCACGATTGGCGTTGCCGTTGTGCGCGGGGACGGTAAAGTGCTGCACCAAGGCGCGGCGGCGGCGGAAGTCCCTGCGCTCGTTGAAAGGCTCCTTTATTGGGGTAAAGCGTCGGATGCGCACCCGCTTATCAAGAGTTCTGCTGTCCACTTTATGCTGGAACACATCCATCCTTTCCGCGATGGCAACGGCAGAATCGGGCGCTTATGGCAAACGCTCATCCTTTCGCAGTGGAACCCGCTTTTCGCTTGGATGCCCGTTGAAACACTCGTTTACCGAAATCAGGCACGCTATTACAAAGTATTGCAGGAGTCCCACGCCCACGGCGTAGATTGCCAGCCTTTCATCGATTTTATGCTGGACATCGTTCAGACTTCGCTCTACAAGTACGTAGATACCGCCGTAGAAATTGCCGCAGATGGCGAGAATGTCCCTGTAAATGTCCCTGTAAATCCCTTGCAGGAAAAAATATTGATTCTGCTGCGGGCCAACCCTAAGGCGACGACGCAGAAGCTGGCACTGGCGCTTGGCGTGACGGATAAAACGATTAAGCGCCATCAAAAGGCGCTCCGAGAGCAAGGCATCCTAAAGCGCATCGGCCCAGACAAAACGGGGCATTGGGAAGTCGGGGAATGGGAGGCCGTCCGTGAGCAGGATTAGCGGGACAGCATGCGCCCGACATGTATTTATGCGGGCGGGTTTGAAACCCGCCCCTTGTATCTACGAGCCAGAGCCGTGGAATAGTTCCCGTCCCTGCCTAACCCAAATCCACTCCGTCATTGCGAGAAGCGAAGCGACGAAGCAATCCAGAATGGCCGGAATAGCAACAGCATGGATTGCTTCGCTACGCTCGCAATGACGGGGGTTCTGTGATGGCTTGACGGCGGAGATAGTATCTACGTTAAATTGCATCGTTTTTTTGGGAATAAAAAATGAAACGTTTTTTCCTCTTTCTGTTTTGCCTATTTGCAGTCAACGGCGCGTTTGCTCTGGCTCCTATCCCAGATTTGACCTCGCCCGTCGTGGATACCACGGGAACGCTTTCGTCTGAAAAAATAAAGTATCTTGCTGAACAATCCTTTGAATTACAGCGCGAAAAAGGGAGCCAGTTACAGATTCTGGTTGTTCCCACCACAAAACCGGAAGATATTGCGCAATACGCCCAGCGTGTTTTCGACCAATGGAAATTGGGGCGTTCAAAAATCGACGATGGCGTTTTGCTAATTGTTGCCAAAAACGACCGCCGTGTAAGAATTCATACTGGCTATGGGATGGAATCCATTATCCCGGATATTACAGCCAACCGGGTGATTAACGAAAATATTATTCCAAAATTTAAGGCGGGGGATTACGCAGGGGGGGTTACCAATGGTGCGTTGGCTTTGAAAAAAATTATGGCAAATGCGGATGTTCCACAAACAGGAGAAACAAAAAAACAAGATATATTTGAATTAGAACAATATTCTATTTGGGAAGTAGTCTTTTTAGTTTTTATTTCAATTGTTGCATCCCTAATTGTGATGTTCTTTATCGTCTTGATTGTTGAGGCGGCAAAAAATATTATTAGGAAAAAACTAGAAACATCGCCAGATTTTAATTTATCGAAATATGTATCAAAAGGAATTAAATGGTTGTCAATTTCCTTACTTATTGCGATACCTATAGGATTATTACTCTATAAAATCTATGAAACGATTCTTGAAATTGAAGTTTCTACTCTCATGGCATGGTTGACGCCTGTGGTGATTATAATTGTGCTCATGAGTTTAATGGATTTTGAGGAAAAAAAGGACGACAAGACTGAAGATGCAAAAAAAACATTTTTGGGTTCTGTGCTAAATAAAATAAAGAAATTCTTGGTTAAGTGTATATTATATGTTCTTATATTTGTGGGTGTTTTTGTTGCTTTAACGTTAGCATTTATTGTAGGGATGTTTTTTGATTCTAATTATGAATCTGTAGATTATATGACCGCGCTAATTGGCTCATATATATCTGCTTGTATTGCCACATTGGTTATCTTGTTAATTAAAACGGGAATTCTCGACGGGTCTGGTTCCTCCGGGTCGGGAAGTGGCGGTTCATCAAATTCCAGTAGCTGGTCAAGTTCCAGCAGTTCTAGAAGTTGGTCAAATTCCAGAAGTTCCTCAAGTTCTAGCAGTTCCTCAAGTTCTTCCGGTTCAAGCTGGTCAGGCGGCGGAGGCCGTTCTGGCGGGGGCGGGGCGTCGGGGAGTTGGTAAATTTTATTTGGAGTAAATCATGAACAAATCATGGGCAGTTATTGGAATCATGGCGGCGGTTATTGGCGTGGTGTTAATTGCTCTTTTTGCTGTTGGGGCAACTCTTGTTGGCCAATACAACGCTATCCAATTGAAAGACGAGGCTGTGAATGCCGCCTGGGCGCAGGTGGTGAATGTTCATCAGCGCCGGGCTGATTTGGTGCCGAATCTTGTGAATACCGTTAAAGGCTATGCCGCCCACGAACAGCAAACGCTCACGCGGGTTATTGAAGCTCGCTCAAAAGCGGTGAGTATGGCGGTTAATATCCAAAATGCCCAAACCCTTCAGGATTTTCAATCGGCACAGGGCGAATTGCAAAGTGCGCTGGCCCGGTTGATGGTTTCTGTTGAGCAGTACCCGAATTTGAAAGCCAATAAAAGTTTTCAGGATTTACAAGTGCAATTGGAAGGCACTGAAAACCGTATTACAGTAGAACGCCAGCGTTATATTGAAGCCGTGCAGGATTTTAATACATTCATCCGTATGTTTCCGACGAATCTTGTTGCGTCTTATTTTGGCTATAGTGAAAAACCTAATTTTACGGTAGAAAACGAGCGGCAGATAAGTGATGCGCCTATCGTGAATTTTAATTAAAACGCCGATGCGCGTATTGGCGGTAAAAAAGGCAGTAGAAAAGCCCCGATACCGCGTGTTTTGCTGTCATCATCCCGCCGTCTTAACCTCGCCGCCTATGCCAAGGCTCTGTGCTAGGGCGTACCCAAGCCATGTCAGCAGCACGGAACCTGCGGTGTGCAGCAGGATGTGGGCTGCCATCCAGCCCCATTCCCCGCGTTGGGCGAGGTGGAAGGATTCTGCGGAGAACGTTGAAAAAGTGGTTAATCCGCCGAGCAGGCCGGTGGTGAGCGCCAGCCGCAGCGCGGGCGGCAGGGCTGGCCAGTTTTGCAGCGCGGCGAGCGTGATGCCCATGAGGAAGCCGCCGCCGAGGTTGGCGGCCAGAGTCCCGAGCGGCAGGATGAAGCCTGAAGGGTTGAGCCATTCCCCAAGTAACCAGCGCAGCCACGCGCCGCAAGCCGCGCCTAGGCCAATGGCGGCGAAAAGCGTTGCGTTCATTTTTTATTAGCCATCTTCAGTTTTTGGGTGTTCATTGATTGGCGTTTGCGGGGCGGGCGGGATTCTTTGGAGAAGGCTGACATGGGTTGGGAACGCGATTTCCGCGCCGTGGCGGTCGATAATCGTGGCGATTTTTAGCAGGATGTCTTGCTTGGCTTTGGCGAATTCAACGCCCGTGGTGACGTGGCTTAAAGCGCGTACCGTGATGTCGAGCGAAAAATCGTTGAATTTCTCGAAATTGACAACCACAGGCTGGCTTTTGTCGATGTCCGGGTGGGCGCACATCATGAGTTGGATGTCTTGGGTGACGGGCGCAACTCTTTTGATGTCGTCATAGCGTAGCCCGATGGTTTCGTTGATTCGGCGATGGCTCATCCTAGAGGGGTTTTCGACGGTGATGGTGGTGAATATCGAGTTAGGCACATAGAGCGGGCGCTTGTCGAATGTGCGGATGCGCGTGAGCCGCCAGCCGATTTCTTCAACCGTGCCTTCAATTTGTTTATCCGGCGAACGTATCCAGTCGCCGACGGCAAACGGGCGGTCGAAGTAAATCATGAGGCTGCCGAAGAAGTTGGCGAGAAGGTCTTTGGCGGCAAAGCCGATGGCGATACCCCCGATGCCGCCGAAAGCCAGCACGCCTTCTACCGAGAAACCGAGGCTTTGCAGGGCGACTAGGAAGGTTGTCACCCACACGGCGATGCGCAAAAGCTGGCAGATGGCCTCCGCCGTGGTTTTGTCGACTTCTTTTCCTTTGGCGGCTCGCCTGCGGACGATGGCGTTTTTGGAGTTGCTGATGAACCCCGTCAGAAACCAGCCGAGGCAGACAATGACGCCCACGACGCGGACGGGATGCACGATTGAGAGAATCTGCCATTCTGGTCTGGCTGTTTGCGTGATTTGCCCCACAAAAGAAATGCCAACAACCCAAGCTAGTACCGAGAGCGGACGGCGGGCAGCGCCGACAAGCGCCATTTCCCAGAAGGTATCAGCCCTGCGGGCGGACCGGCCAAACCGGAACAACACGCGGCGCTGGAGGGTGTTGAATAACACAACGGCAAAGACAATCAACAGCGCGTGTAGGCACAATAAGGTCACGGAATCCCCGCCTGCGATTTTCTCAAGCCACATTTTTAGCCATGTCATGATTTCTTCCTTGCTGAGCTCACTAAAGTGCACATTCTATGTCATGCCTGTGTTCGCACGGGGCTATAAATCTTGGTGTTAATTATTCTTTGATAGGGCATAGTTAGCAGTAAATGTTACCTCTATAGATTTAGTCTCTAAAGCCGAACCAAAGGGCGGAGAAGCATGATGAACGATATTGGCATGAAAAAAATAGAAGGGATACATATCCCCGCCTGCCCGGTGATTCTGACCCAGCTAATAGACGAACTGAAACATTCAATTACCAACAGTAAAAAAATTGCCGCGCTTGTGGGGCAGGATGTCGGGCTATCTTCAATCGTTATTCGGACAGCCAATTCTCCGCTTATTGGCTGTGGACGGCGTATTGATTCCATTGCGAACGCCGTCAAAATCCTAGGTTTTGATACGCTCACTAATCTTGTGCGGGAAGCACTATTGCAGAACTCAATTCTCGGAAATGGCGTGGGGTTTGAGCGTTTCTGGGACAGTTCGCGTTATACCGCCATTGCCGGCAAACGCCTCGCGGGCGTGGTGGGAAAAGTTCATCCCGATACGGCTTACACCTTTGGCCTATTTCACGATTGCGGTATTCCGCTGCTTATACAGCGTTTTCCAGAATATAAAAAAGTATTGCAACAGGCTAACCAAGATACCGAGCGGGCGTTTACCGAAATCGAGGAAGAGGCAATCGACACGAGCCACGCTGTTTTGGGTTATTACCTCGCCCGTACTTGGGGGCTGTCGGATGCGATTGCGCAGGGAATACTTAACCATCATGACTACAAGCTGCTCGGGAACCCACTCAATATCGACAGCGAATCGTGCCACCTTATCGCGGTGAATGTGATGGCCGAGCACATCGCCCGCACCCACCTGCGCACGGAAACAGATATGGAATGGCAGAAAGCGCGCGGGGCGGTTTCTATTTCCCTAGGCTACTTGGCTTCGGATTTGGATGACATTGTGGCGGACATCATTTACCAGTTCGACGAAACGCTGGCCCGTCACGAGGACTTGGAATAAAGGCAAGCCGCTAGTCCGCGTCAATCCGTGAGTCATGCAGATTGAGGTACGACTCCCTGAAAAGGGCGTCAGTTTTTTCGGCGTCCGGGCGCGGCGTTAAAAGGCTCACCCCCGGCACGATGGCCAGCCCCGCCAGCATCGCCAGTACGCCAGAATGGATGGGCGAGCCGATAAAGCCCCATAGCATATCGGCGCACACTAAGCCCACCGCAAAAATAAAGCAGGCCCAAACGCTGGCCGCTGTCGTGCGCTTCCAATAAAGGCCATACAGGAAAGGCGCCAGAAATGACCCCGCCAGCGCCCCCCAACTGATTGACATAAGCTGTGCAATGAAAGTGACTTTGGACGTGTACTGAACCAGCGCGATAACAGTAGAAATAAGCACAAAAAGCACAATCAGCAAACGGATGGAAACAATCTGCGCTTTCACGTTCATTTCCCGGATGAAATTGCCTTTGAGCAGGTCCAGCGTAAGCGTGGAACTGGAGGTCAGCACTAATGCGCTCAACGTCGACATGGACGCGCTCAATACCAGCACCACTGTCAGCCCGATGAGCAAATCCGGCATGTCTGCCAGCATGGTGGGAATCACTGAATCGTAGATAGGCGTATGGGCAGGCGTCATGGCCACTTTATCTGCCACAAGCCGCCCAAAGCCGCCCAGAAAATAACTGCCCCCCGCCACGACCAGCGCGAAAAGGGTGGAAATAACGGCCCCGCGCTTGATGGAATCCGTGCTTTTGATGGCGTAGAACTTTTGCACCATCTGCGGTAGGCCCCATGTTCCGAGCGATGTCAGCACGAACACGCACACAAGGTTGAGCGGGTCTGGCCCAAAAATCGAAACAAACGCGCCCTGCATGCCTGCCGTGCCCGGGGTATCGTTGGTGACTTGGGACAGCGAAATCATGGCCTGCGTAAAACCGCCGTGCCCTAGCAATACCGCCACAATGACCGCGACAATCCCAAATAACATCACGGCTCCCTGCACCGTATCGTTAAGCGCGGTAGCCATATAGCCGCCGAGAACCACATAAGCGCACGTCAGCACGGCCATTGAAATAACGCACCATTCATAAGGGACGCCAAAAGCCATATCAAAAAGCCGGGATAACCCGTTATAGACACTGGCGGTATAAGGGATAAGAAAAATAAAAATAATCATTGCTGAGGCAATACGCAAATACGGGCTAGAAAAACGGGCGCCAAAAAATTCCGGCATCGTCTGTGCCCGTAAATGGTGCGTCATGGCGCGTGTGCGCGCCCCTAGCACGTACCAAGCCAGCAAGCTGCCTAGAAATGCGTTGCCAAGCCCAATCCAGATAGCCGACATGCCGTATTTCCAGCCAAACTGGCCGGCAAAGCCGATAAAGACTACCGCTGAGAAATACGACGTGCCATAAGCAAAGGCGGAAAGCCACGGCCCGACTTTGCGCCCGCCGAGCACAAAGCCATCAACATCCCGTGTGCTTTTGCGGGCATAAAAGCCGATATAAACCGTAATAGCGATGAATACCGCCATCATGAGAAATTTGAGAATCATGATTGAGCTCTTTGCTTTTGCATTAGCCAGCCAATTAAGACAGGAAGCAGGGAGATAACGATAATGCCCACGATGAGTAGGGAAAGATTCCGTTTGACCCATTCCAGATTTCCAAACCAATACCCCGCCAGCGTGAGTGAGAAACACCAGCCTAAGCCGCCTGCCAGATTAAACATAAAAAACCGGGAATACTGCATGGCGCCAATGCCGGCCACAAAAGGCGCAAACGTGCGGAAAATCGGCAAAAAACGGGAAATAACCAATGTTTTCCCGCCGTGCTGTTCGTAAAACGCCTGTGTTTTTAAGAGAGCCTGTTTATTGAAAAACCGGGAGTTTTCCCACTGAAAAACCTTGGGACCCAGATAACGGCCAATCTGATAATTCACCATGTTGCCCAATATGGCGGCCGATGATACCGCCGCCAGTAGCCACCCGATGTGCATGCCCCCGGCGTTTTCCGCCGTCCCGATAGC
>JAIRPB010000074.1 GCA_031257305.1 Azoarcus sp. | reverse complement strand
TGAACCGAGCCGCGCAAACGCACGACATCGTCAGCACTGTAATTACGGCGGATACCTTGCCACCTCCAACGGGGATTGGTGGCCCATTCATGCTCCAAAGAGCGAGCTTGTGCTTCGCGCATCATCGTTGAACTCCTACAAACGTGAGGACTGACGGTAGGCCAGAAGCCTAACCGATACTGAAATACAGTCTTATATTTTATATAAGACATAATATATGTTACAAAATGTTCCGATGTGCAGTCAAGAGATTTGTGAGCGGAATCAAGGATTTTTGAGAGTGACAGGCATAACCCGCCCTGCCCTAGCGCGATGCCGATACCGTTGCGTGTAAACAAAAATGGCCTGGCACGGCCGGACGCGCATCAGTTTGGTACGATTGCGAACGTCTTTCCTGACGCCCTTTCCCACGGAGTTTCCAATGGCCCAACTACTCCCCGTTGCTAAAAATGAACAAGCCGAATGCTGTCTGCTGCCCGCGCTGGCTAACCGCCACGGGCTGATTACCGGCGCCACCGGCACCGGCAAAACGGTGACTCTGCAAGTGATGGCAGAACGTTTTTCCAGTATCGGCGTACCGGTGTTTATGGCAGACGTAAAAGGCGACCTTTCCGGGCTGGCCACGATGGGCAGCGAAAGCGCGAAATTTCGCCAGAGGCTTGACCAACTGGGCATCACCGGCTGGACACCCGACAAATTCCCGACAGCGTTCTGGGATGTTTTCGGCGAGCAAGGGCATCCTGTCCGCGCAACGATTTCCGACATGGGACCGCTTCTGCTTTCCCGTCTGCTCAATCTCAACGATACCCAATCCGGCGTACTGCAACTGGTATTCAAAATAGCGGATGACAACGGCCTGTTGCTGCTAGACCTCAAAGATTTACGGGCAATGGTGCAATACGCCGGCGAAAACGCAAAAACCTTCACCACCGAATACGGCAACATCTCCGCCGCCTCCATCGGAGCTATCCAGCGCGGTTTGCTCGTGCTGGAACAACAAGGCGGCGACCGCTTTTTTGGCGAGCCGATGCTCGACATCAACGATTTAATGCAAACGGAGGACGGCAAAGGCATCATCAACATCCTCTCGGCCGACAAACTAATGGCCGCGCCGCGCTTGTATTCCACCTTCCTGCTCTGGCTGCTGGCGGAAATGTTTGAGCGCCTGCCGGAAATTGGCGACCCAGATAAACCGAAACTGGTGTTTTTCTTTGATGAAGCGCACCTTCTGTTCAACGAAGCGCCTCCCGCTCTGCTGGAGAAAATAGAACAGGTGGTACGCCTGATTCGTTCAAAAGGCGTGGGCGTTTATTTTGTCACGCAAAACCCGCTTGACATCCCAGACAAAGTGCTGGGGCAGCTTGGCAACCGTGTGCAGCACGCCCTGCGCGCTTTCATCCCGCGTGACCAAAAAGCCGTTGCCACTGCGGCCGGCACACTGCGCCCCAATCCCAAATTCGATGCCGCCGCCGCAATAACCGAACTGGCGGTCGGCGAGGCGCTGATTTCCTTTCTTGATGAACACGGCCGCCCTTCCATCGTTGAGCGCGCATCTGTTCTGCCGCCTTCGTCGCGTATCGGGCCGCTCAACGAACAAGAGCGGCAAGCGGTTATCCGCGCTTCGCTTGTTTACGGCGTTTATGAAAAAACCATTGACCGAGAATCGGCCTACGAAAAACTCCGGCAAACCTCCCTTGCCGCCTCGCCGGAGGCACAAAAAGGCGCAACGCCTCGCGGCAACGCCCCCGTCCCAGATACGAAAAACCCCTCTTCAGGCGGCGGCTTGTTTGGCAGTCTTGGCGACTTGCTCGGCGGCTCGACCGGTCCCCGCGGCGGGCATCGAGAGGGCGTGGGCGAGGCACTCGCAAAATCCGCCGCCCGCGCCATCGGCTCACAGGTAGGCCGACAAGTTGTGCGCGGCATTTTAGGGTCGATTTTTGGCGGGAAGCGGTAGCGCGTTCTATGCTAAAGATGAACTGAGCCAGGCTTCTAGCAGCAATGTTGGCTAGCCCTAGCAGATTTGCGTAAAAATACCCGATTGTCTCCCCCAAAAATTCCAATTAACAGCAAACCGTGCCGTTTTCCGCTTCCACGCTACTATCCGTTGGGAATAGTGTGCGCACGTCCACTGAATCATGACAAACGAACTAGGAGGCTGGCATGATTAAATTCATTGACCATACAAAAATGGGGCGCGGTATCCACGGCTGGCTAGACAGCCATTTTCATTTTTCTTTTGCCGAATACTACAACCCAAACAATCTTCAATTCGGCGTTCTCCGGGTGGTGAATGACGATCTTGTCCAGCCCGGAACCGGCTTCGATACCCACCCTCACCAGAACATGGAAATTATTTCTTACGTGGTTGACGGCGAATTGACCCATAAAGACAGCATGGGAAACGAACACACCCTTTCCCGTGGGCAGGTTCAGTACATGAGCGCCGGAACAGGGGTATTCCATAGTGAATACAACCACGGCACAAAAACGCTACGCTTTTTTCAAATCTGGATTTTTCCAGATAAAAAGGGCTACCAACCCAATTACGGGGATTTCCCTTTTACGTTTGAAGACCGGATAGACGCTTGGCTGCCTATCGCCACTTTGGTCGAAAACGCCCAAAGTTCCGCCCCCATCAAAATCCATGCGGACATCAACCTTTTTGCCGCTTTTATCAGCCCCGGCAAATCGCTAGATTTTTCGCTGGGCGCTGACCGCCAAGCCTACCTCGTCGACATCGAAGGCAGTTTGGGACTATCGGGCAAAAACGGGGCGGAAGCAAAACTTTCGATGCGGGACGCCGCTGAAATCACCGGAGAAAGTTTCACGGCAACGGCGGGAGCAGACGCTGGCGCACATGTGCTAGTTATCGAAATGGCGCGGGAAGGGGCTTAGGCTCACCGCCCAGAAGCCAAGAACCGTTCCATGACAGGCTGTTCCGGCGTAACCGCTTTGCCGTCGTGATAGAGCAGCACGATGGCAAGCGGACCGCCGTTGAGCGAACGGCGGGCAATATCATCGGGACTCACGGTATAGCGGCCTAACATCTGGGATGTGGGCCATTGAATGTCCCCATAGGCGTAATAAACGAGCTTTGAGCAATACATCCGCTGTATTGATTCGGCATCGAAATTGAAATCGTACTCTTTGCCCACTTGACGCAAGGCTTGCAAAATCGCATGCCGCCGGGTCTCCTTGCTGGCGTCGGAGCGGCGCAGCACGGCCAAATCATCCACATTAAGAAAATGCGCTATGTCATTCATCTCCACGCCGCTACGCAGCGCCTCAACAATCCCGCGCCCTGCCCGGATGGTTGCCTGATGAGGGCGCACAAGGTCGTGATTCCAAATACCGAGCGCGGTTAGTTCCTGTTCCGTGCCCACCCACAGGGCCGCATGCCCCCAATGCCCCGGAATAAATTGGTCGGTGAGACGAAACGGCGTTTTTTCAAGTAGGATGTCACCCGCTTTAAGGGCACTTGCCACTGATTGTTCAATGTTGGGGCGGCCAAAGAGCTTGCCCTTTCTCGTCTCTACCAAGCCTGTGGTGTTTCCCACAGCGAGGCTCGCATAGTGGCTAACTTGGTTTTTGCCATTCAGCAATGAATCCAGCGAAAAATCGCCAAACACCTCGAACGCCTCACGCACGGCGTGCAACGGGTTGATTTGGCCCACAAGGTTTTTAGAGGGGCTTTGCGCAACCGACTGATAAAGATAGTCGTAACCCTCAAAATTCGACGCCCCTTTTCCGTACTTATCAAACCATTGGATGGCTTTACGCACCCGCGAGCGAATCATGGGGGCGGTATAAATGAGTTCTGCTTTCTGTAATTCTCCCCGCCCAAGGGCATACCCTTGGTCAGCGGTATTCAGAAGCCGCCGCAACTCGCCGTCACTCCGGTAGAGCGTGATTGCCGATAAATAATTGTCGTAAAGCGTCAGCGCGGCGGAAAGCGACATCAGCACCCCCACACGCTGAATGTCACTCGCATCTCCCTTAAATGGCGGCACAATCCAGCATTCGTGCGCCAGTGCGATTTTGAAGAGCGCCTCGCGCTGCGCGACCAACGCCGCAGCGCCCTCACTGATGCGCTGTAATTCCTCGCCGTTCAAGGGACGAGAATCCTGCTTACGGGCGGCAAGTTCGTGATAAATCTTGATTGCGCTCGCCCGCATCGCCAGCGCCTCTTCTGAAAGGCGTATGTAATCCCGCAGCGCGTCCTGCATTTCGGCATACGGGGGCAAGCGTGGCGCGTCCGCGCAATGGGCCGGCTTGAACATCTCAGCAAGCGATACCTCGGCACGCGCCGACACAGCGCACATCGCGCCCACGAACAGCGTCATAGCGGCAAACAGCCTACCCGACGGCGTTTGAAGGCAAGCCTTGCCCCTACCGTTTAGATATTCCGTACACATTCAGCGTCGCAAGCCTCATATATTTTTGTGATGGCACTTCCAAATTAAATTTTCTTTAACCTAATCCCCATACGCATACTGCCAAAACAATAAAAACAGCGGAAAGCACTATTTCTCTTTTATTGTTGGCAGAAGCGGCAAGAATCAATTGAATGCAGATTACAGCGAATAAGAACATATTCACAAACAGTGCACTATCCCCAGAGGATTCTTCTGGAATTGTACATGTTGCGGGTGGAGAACCGCCCCATTCTTCTTCACTGCACATCCATTCATAATGGTTTTGGGGCATCAATAATATAAAAAATATTCCGGCTAACGCAATGCAATGGGCGACGAATCGAAGTATTTTCCGTAATACAGAAAGCCGTTTTTTTGTGCTTTGATTTTCATTCATATTATCTTGGCGGTACAGCCTATGTATCCGAAAAATGGCTGTAAAGAGCAAAACAAAAAAGATGAGGCTAGTTAAAATGAACAACATCGCTAAGCCTATTGTCCAAAAACGAGGTTAGGGAAATTTCTGAAATATCCTTCACCTCGCATTCGCAATATTATACGATAGCCATAGTCCATTGATTTTGGCTTGTTTTTGAGTTTTTCCAATGGAATATATCCAGAATCATCCATCCCACCATTGTATCGTCCACCAATGATTCTGATACTTTCTTCGGAAAGGGGTTCCGACAGCTTATCGTGGTCAATAATATTTCTGATATGGCGAGCAACAGCACCTATATTGAATACATCCCGCTTGAGACAATTTGCTATTTCTGACAATTGTATATCACTCAATTTATTTGGATCCAAACCCATGTCCCAAGCAACAGTTCGTAATTGTATACTGACTTGACCAAAAGAAGTTTTGGATGGATGATTTGTAATTGTTAAATGCTTATCAACAAAAGGGGGACCATTCCAATCAAAGGCTCTTACGCTATACACAAAATCATCCAGTGAGTCGTGGTCTCCGCCTACTTCAATATGACATACCGCAGCAAGGAGCAAGGGAGGGATATTGTAAGTATGAGATACTCCAATAATAACGTGACGATTATGTTTGACCCATTGGTCTTTATACCTCAGCAGATATTCATTACCTCCATCTTTTCTTTTTGGCCAAAACTTCCACCTCATTATATCTATCAGCCCCCACGACGGAGAGTTATTTGTTTCTTGACATTCAAGTGGGTTCATTGTGCCAACTCCTTTGAAACGTTGAAAACATCTTGTGATTCATTTTCACACAGGCCACAGAATCGGCGGAAAATTCTGCTACCGCCGATTCATCAAACAGTTAACCATCAAACGCAGGTCTTGTTGGCGATAAGATCCCAGCCCGCCGCGACTTGGCCGCCTAGGGCGCCGCTGTCACGTTTTTGCTGGCTGTAGACGATTTTGAACCGCCCCGGCGTAAAGCTGATGCTTTCAACGGGGAAGTCCCCGCCGCC
>JAIRPB010000059.1 GCA_031257305.1 Azoarcus sp. | reverse complement strand
GGAAAGGCGCAAAATAATGCGACGGCGTGCGCGGTGCGCCAAAATCCGCCCGAGGAGGAATCATCATGAACTTTGAAAAAGTCATTTTTGGTTTTTTTATCTTGCTTGCTGCCACGCTGAATTTCGGGTTTTTTTTAGGGCCTATGACCGACCCGGCGGCGCATGATATTTATGAATTGTTTGGGGCGCTTGTTATCAGCTTGATTGCCACGATGCTTAAATTTGGGGACCGCACACAGATTGGCGCGATCCACCTCGCCACCAGCTTGGTGGCTGACTTACAGCTTGTGGCGGCCGCGCTGGCGTGGGGTTATGCGGCTCACGTTGCGGGGAACGATTCGCTGACCCCGTCGGAAATGGCCAGAATCGTATCGCTGTCGGGCGGCGCGTTTCTCGCTAATGCCGTGTCGGTCACGATGCTTGTGGCTGAAACGATTATGCAACGGCGCTAAAACAGCGTGGACGCCTTGCCATTGATGCCCATTGAACGCCGTCAGAGTATTTTTCTGACGATTATCCGGCGTTTGCGCTCGCCGCTGATTTTGCTCATTGTCATTATTGCGATTTCCGTGCTAGGGCTTACTTTAACGCCCGGCCCTCTCGTGGATGGCCAGCCGCAGTATTTGAGCTTCTTTAGGGCGTTTTATTTCATCAGCTACACGGCCACCACCATTGGCTTTGGCGAAATTCCCTATGCTTTCTCGGACCAGCAGCGGCTGTGGATTTTGTTCTGTATTTATATGTCGGTTATCGGCTGGGCTTATACCTTGGGGACGGTATTCGCGCTGCTGGCGGACCGCCCTTTACAGCAAGCCTTTGCGCAGATGCGTTTTGCCAACGCGGTGCGCCATATGGGCGCCCCGTTTTATTTGGTGTGCGGTTATGGCGAAACCGGGCGGCTGATTTGCCATGCGCTGGACCAGCGCGGATTGCGCGCCGTGGTTGTTGAAATCAACGAGGCCAACATCGGGGAAATTGATTTATCCGATTACAACTACGATATTCCCGCCCTCACGGCGGATGCCCGTAACCCGGATGTCTTGCGGCAAGCGGGGCTAACGCACCCAAACTGCATCGGCGTTATCGCCGTGACCAACGATAACGAAGCAAACCTTGCCATTTCGATTGCCGCCCGCCTGCTTGCCCATCACCTGCCCGTGGTGGCTAGAGCCAGTACGCGGGATGTGGCCGCCAATATGGCCGCATTCGGGACGGCCCATATCATCAATCCCTACAAAACCTTTACCGAGACGCTGGCGCTGGCGCTACGCGCCCCTGCGGCGTGGCATCTGCATAGATGGCTTACGAGCCTGCCCGGAACCTCCACTGACCATCTCCGCGAACCGCCTCTGGGCGCTTGGGTTTTGTGCGGCTACAACCGCCTCGGCGAATTGCTGATTAAAGCACTGGAAGCGAGCGGCGCTTCCGTGACGGTTATTGACCACCAGCCCCTCAGCGACACCGCCTACACTTGGGTGCAAGGCAACGCTTCCAGCCGCGCCACGCTTGAAGCGGCCGGCATCCAGAATGCCGTGGGGCTTGCGGTCTGTACCGATACCGATGTCAACAACCTCTCCATTGCCGTCACCGCCTGCGAACTCAATGAAAACCTGTTCGTTGTCATGCGGCGCAACCATGCCTCTAACCAAGCCCTGTTTGAGGCGTTCAAATCGGATCTCACCGTTGTCCCGAGCGAAATCATTGCCCACGAGTGCCTTGCCATTCTCAGTACGCCCCTGCTGGCGAATTTTCTGGATGCCATACACCGCCGCAACGATGAAGAATGGTGCGCTTGGCTGCTTGACCGCATGACCCGGCGGCTTGGCATGGCGTCCCCCGAAATATGGAGCGAACGCATCAACCTAACGCGCACGCCCGCCCTGTACCGGCGGCTCATGCACGGGGAAAGCATCACCCTTGACCAGATTCTTCACTCGCACGCTAACCGTTACGAATATCTGGCCTGCGAAGCCCTTTATATTGTGCGGGACAACGGGGACGAACTCATTATTCCCGCCGCATCCACGCCCATCCGGCCGGGCGACGAACTACTCATGGCAGGCCGAACCGGGGCACACGCCGCATTCATCCTAAATATCAGCAACGAAAACGCTTTGAGCTACATCCTCACCGGAGATGATTTGCAACGGGGCTGGCTGTGGAACAAAATCGTCCTCAAGCGCGAACAAAAAAAGAGCAAAGCATCCGTTATTCAAAGCAACCCATAAAACCCACGAGGCCAATGAATATGTCGCCCAAACGTATAGCGCAAATACTCACAGGCATCTCGGTATGGTTTTTTTTCGCCGCTTTATGGTCTTTGTTTATTGTGAGAATCTTATCAGCAGCAGCATCACCTCTTTTGTTATCGCTCACAGATTTTGAAAATGCAATCAATCGATTTGAAGATATTAACGCTCTAAAAAGAATTTGTATTGAGGTGATTAAGCGTCCTACGGATGTCAACAACAGCTTTTTGAATCTTACGAATTGGTCATTGAGCCTGATGCTGGTCTGGTCGGCACTTTTCTGTATTTTTTCGTTGCTACTGTACCGAAAACTGAATTCGCCGGGGGCACTGGAAAACAATTATAAAGAATCGCTATTTGATGCCGCCGTGACAGGAAAAATTAAACTCTGGAAAGCGTTTTGGGGTTTTTATATCGCGTTTCCATATATTGTCGCGCTACTGGGATTCCCTATTTTTGCGATGTACAAATGGTTTTCCATCAATCCGTTATCCCCCATTATTGTTATTCCTGCAAGCCTAGCCATTTCCGCCATAACAATTGCGCATTATTGGGGCGCTTTTGTGGCTTGGCGGTGTTCAAAAAATTCGCAGAAAAAATTCTGGTGTTATGGGGCACGGATAGCGGTTATTCTCTATACGGGCACTCTGTGCGTCGGAACCATCATCGGCCTCGTGTTCTTTTTCTCCAAACGTCCATAGACATCCAAAACAGTTCGTTTTGGAGAAAACATCGTAGAGACAACGTCAAAGGCGGAGCGGCATCCCACACAAGCGTTGCATCAGACGGCGCAGGGCATTTCGCTTGCCATATCGCGTTACATTCCTGATTTTTTACGATATTCATTCGCAGGGTATTCTCAGAAACCTCGTAAAATGCTTTTCAATCTGTTAGGGTTAGAACCGCTGATTTCATACTGAGCGAACAAGGGAGGAACCTCAGATGTTACTGACAGAACAAGAACGGAGCAGGGAGTTTATCTCTAGGGCGGCGGACAGGCATGGACGGAAACGTTCGGCGCTCATCCCGATACTTCTCGCTATTCAAGAAGAATATGGCTATGTTTCGGAATTCGCCATGCAGTGCGTGGGCGATTTCTTAGACTTGCACGCTGCTGAAGTTTACAGCGTGGCCACTTTCTACCATTTCATCAATACCAAGCCAAAAGGCCGGTTCGTTATCCGCTTGAGCCGGGATATGTCCTCAATCATGAAGGGGGCTAAGGCGATTGCGTGGCAGCTCGAAAAAGATTTGGGCATTAAGTTTGGCGAAACCACGCCGGATGGCATGTTCTCGCTCCAGTGGACAAGCTGTATTGGCATGAACCACGAAGCGCCCGCGATGATGGTCAATAACGAGGTGTTCTCTAACCTCACGCCATTGCGGGTCCATAAAATCATTGAAGAATGCACGGCGGAATTCAATTCCCGCCAGCCTACCGTGGGCGACGTGGGCGAAACGTTCACTAATTCCCTCACTTATGCGCGGCATCGTATGAATGCGGGCGCGCACCGGGCGGTAACGATGACGCCTGAAGAAGTGGTTGCTGAACTCACCGCTTCCGGCCTACGCGGGCGCGGCGGCGCGGGCTTTCCAACGGGAATGAAGTGGAAACTCGCGGCGGCCGCAAAAGGCGAAACGAAGTACATCATCTGTAATGCCGACGAAGGAGAGCCGGGGACGTTCAAAGACAGAATCATCCTCACCCAGTTCGCGGATATTGTGTTCGAGGGCATGACCATTGCGGCGTATGCCGTTGGCGCAAGCGAGGGCATTATTTACCTGCGGGCGGAATACACCTTCCTGCATCCCCATTTAGAGCAGGTTCTCAAAACCCGCCGCGATACCGGGCTACTAGGGAAAAACATCCTTGGCAAACCGGGGTTCAATTTCGACATCCGCGTTCAGATGGGCGCCGGGGCTTATGTGTGCGGCGAAGAAACCGCGCTCATCGAGTCACTGGAAGGGCGCCGGGGCGAACCGCGCAACCGTCCGCCCTTCCCGGTGGAATCCGGTTTTAACGGCATGCCAACCGTCGTGAATAACGTCGAAACCTTGGCTTCCGTCAGCGTCATCCTTGACCGGGGGGCGAAGTGGTTTGCCAGCATCGGCACCGAAAAATCCAAAGGCTTCAAATTGTTCAGCATCTCCGGGGACTGTAAAAATCCCGGCGTCTACGAACTACCGTGGGGCATTACCGTTAATGAACTGCTTGATTTGGTGGGCTGTGAGGACGCCAAAGCCGTGCAAGTGGGCGGCTACTCCGGCGAGCTTCTGCCGCCCTCGGCATTCAACCGGCGTTTGGCTTACGAGGATTTAGGCATCGGCGGTTCCGTCATTATTTACGGCCCCAACCGGGACATGCTGCTTGTAGCGGAAAACTATCTGGAATTCTTTGTTGAAGAATCCTGTGGCCAATGCACCCCTTGCCGGGAGGGCAATCCCGTTCTGCTTGAAGGCGTCCGCGCCATGCTAAAAGGCGAATGCACCAACCGGCGGCTAGAACATCTGGTGAGTCTGGGCAAGTCCATTCAGGTGTCCTCCAAGTGCGGCCTAGGCCAAACAAGCCCCAAGGTGTTGCTGGCCATCAACGAGCATTTTCATGACGAAATCATGGCTCGTCCCAGTGCCCGAGCACAGCAAGCCTAACCTCATACCCCATTCATTTCGGCAAGGAGCGTTTGACCATGTCTGCCGCCAAGAAATCCGCCGCACAACCCGTGCGGCCGTCTGAACAAATCATTCCCGTATCCATCGATGGTGTAGAAGTCAAAGTCCCAAAGGGAACCACCGTACTTGCCGCCGCCAAGTCTGCTGGCATACGCATCCCGACACTCTGTGACCATCCCGACTTAAAGCCCGCCGGGCTGTGCCGCATCTGCGTGGTTGAAATCGAAGGGCAACGCGGCCTGCAAGCCGCCTGTACCTACCCGGTGACAGCCCCTATCAACGTCACCACATCCAGTTTCAATATACGCAAAGCCAGGCGGCGCATCGTCGACCTGCTGCTCGCCACGCACTATGGCGAATGCAAAACCTGTAAGCGCAATCTGAACTGCGAATTGCAGGCGTTAGCGTTTGAGTACGGCGTAGGCAGTTTCCGGTTTGGCACACCCGCCAAACCCCGGTATGCCATCGACAATTCCAGTGCCTCGCTGGTACGCGATATGAACAAATGCGTCCTGTGCCGCCGCTGTATCCGTACCTGTAAAGAGTTGCAAGACGTAGGCTGTCTGGCCATCAAAGGACGCGGCCATCATTCCAAAGCCACCACTTTTGGCGACAAACCGCTGGCCTCCTCGGTCTGCATCAACTGCGGGCAGTGCATCAACCGCTGCCCAACCGGAGCCATTACCGAAGTCGACCAAAGCAACGTCATTTGGTCGGTCATCGACGACCCTTCCAAGCATGTCGTCATCCAAACCGCCCCCGCCCCGCGTGCGGCCGTAGGCGAAATGTTTGGCCTGCCATTGGGAACGCCCGTTACGTTTGAGATGAATACCGCCTTAAAACGCATGGGCTTTAGCGCCGTGTTTGACACCAACTTTTCCGCCGACCTCACCATCATGGAAGAGAGCACGGAGCTTCTCCAGCGTTTGCACATGGCATTGGCCGGCAAAAAAGGCCCGGAGGCCAACCTGCCGCAACTCACCAGTTGCTCCCCCGGCTGGGTGAAATACATTGAGCATTTTTACCCGGACCTGCTCCACCATCTTTCTTCGGCAAAAAGCCCGCAACAGATGTTTGGCGCGGTCATCAAAACCTATTACGCCGAAAAGCACGGCATTGACCCAAAAGACATTGTCTCGGTCGCGCTCATGCCCTGTTCCGCCAAAAAATACGAATGTAACCGCCCGGAAATGAACGCATCCGGTTTCAAGGATGTGGATTTTGCCCTCACGGCGCGGGAAGTCAGCAAGATGATTCGGGAAGCGGGCATCGACCTGCCCAGACTACCCAAATCCAGTTTTGATGACCCATTCGAGACGCCCACAGGTTCCGGCGTGATTTTCGGCATCACAGGCGGCGTGATGGAAGCTGCCTTGCGCACGGCCCTTGAGTTTGTCACGGGCAAGCCCATCGAAAAACTCTTTGACCATGCGGACATCATCCCCGTCCGGGGCTTTGAAGGGGTACGTCTGGCTGAAATCAAAATTCCCGAAGTCGGCCCCGTCCCCGATTTGCTCAAGCACCTTTTCACCGATTTCAACTGGCTAAAAGGCGCCACCCTGCGCGTAGGCGTAGCGCATGGCACGGCAAACGCCCGCAAAGTCATGGACGACATCAAAGCCGGCGGGCCGTTCAGCACCTGCCACTTCATTGAACTCATGGCCTGTTCAGGCGGATGCCTAGGCGGCGGCGGGCAACCCATCCCCACCAGCCCAGAAATCCGGGCCGCGCGGGCCAAAGCGATTTACAGCGAAGACTCCGCCTACGCCATCCGCAAATCGCACGAAAACCCGCAGATTGTCCAAATCTACAAAGAGTTTTTCCCAGAAGGCCCATGCAGCCACAAAGCACATGAATTGCTCCATGTAGCCTA
>JAIRPB010000050.1 GCA_031257305.1 Azoarcus sp. | reverse complement strand
GTAGTTGGGCGCTACATTCTCACCGCCCGTATTTTTGAGCACCTCCGCGCCCTCACTCCCGGCGCGGGCGGCGAATTGCAGCTCACTGACGCCATCGCCACGCTACTGCAAGAAGAGGCCGTGCTGGCTTACTTGTTTGACGGTGTGCGTTACGACTGCGGTTCCAAGCTGGGATACCTCAAAGCCACCGTTGAACTCGGTCTGCGCCATCCAGAAATAGGCGCGGAGTTCAGCGCGTATATCGAAGGCAAATCGCGGGAGTCATAGGCGTAGATACAAAGGGCAGGTTTCAAACCCGCCCTTATCCCCGTCAACGAATACCTATTTCGGGTTGCCCACGGCCTAGGTGGGTTTGAAACCTGCGCCTACTCATGTGTTTACAAAAGGTGCATAGGTCATTTCAGGGGGAGTTGCTATTTTTGCTGTAGAAAATACTTATAAGATTAGCCACGATGAATTCCTCCCCCCCCGACATTCTCACTTTCCCCAACAGCGCGTTCCGCCTGCACCGTACCTTCCTGCCGGCGGGCGACCAGCCGGAGGCTATCCAGCAACTGTGCGCGGGCATTGAGAGCGGGCTGCTGTTCCAGACATTGCTGGGCGTCACGGGTTCCGGCAAAACCTACACGATGGCCAACGTTATTGCCCGCATGGGGCGGCCGGCATTGGTGCTGGCCCCCAATAAAACGCTGGCCGCGCAGCTTTATGCTGAATTCCGCGAGTTCTTGCCGGAAAACGCCGTCGAATATTTTGTGAGCTATTACGACTATTACCAGCCCGAAGCCTATGTGCCATCGCGGGACCTTTTTATTGAAAAAGATTCCGCCATCAATGAGCATATCGAGCAAATGCGCCTTTCCGCGACCAAAAGCCTGATGGAACGCCGGGATGTGGTGATTGTGGCTTCGGTTTCCTGCATCTATGGCATTGGCGACCCGGTCGACTACCACGCCATGATTCTGCACTTGCGCGAGAACCAGCGCATTGACCGCCACGACATGATTGCGCGGCTCGTGGCGATGCAATACACCCGCAACGATATGGATTTCCATCGCGGCATTTTTCGGGTGCGCGGCGACGTGATTGACGTTTTTCCGGCGGAAAACGCCGAATACGCCGTGCGCATCGAAATGTTTGACGATGAAATCGAACAGCTCACCTTGTTTGACCCGCTCACCGGGCATATCCGGCACCGGATGGGGCGTTTTACGATTTATCCCTCTAGCCACTACGTCACGCCGAGGGCCACTGTCCTGAAAGCGGTTGACGCCATTAAAGAAGAACTGGCCGAACGCATTGCTTTTTTTCAGCGCGAGGGCAAGCTCGTGGAAGCGCAGCGCATTGAACAGCGCACCCGGTTTGACCTTGAGATGCTCAACGAAATGGGCTTTTGCAAAGGCATTGAAAACTATTCCCGCCACCTTTCAGGCCGTCAGGCCGGCGAGCCGCCGCCGACGCTTATCGACTACCTGCCGCCGGACGCACTGCTTTTTATTGACGAATCCCACGTCACGGTCAGCCAAGTAGGCGGCATGTACAAAGGGGACCGCTCCCGCAAAGAAAACCTTGTCAATTACGGCTTCCGGCTGCCCTCCGCGCTGGATAACCGCCCGCTAAAATTTGCGGAATTCGAGCGCCTGATGCCGCAAACCGTGTTTGTTTCCGCTACGCCGGCGGATTACGAGGCACAGCACCAAGGGCAAGTGGTTGAACAAGTGGTGCGCCCCACCGGTCTGGTCGACCCCGATGTCATCGTCCGGCCGGCCGTCACCCAAGTCGATGACCTTTTAGGCGAAATCCGCCGCCGCACGGAGGCCGGGGAACGGGTGCTTGTCACCGTGCTCACCAAGCGCATGGCAGAGGATTTAACGGATTACCTTGCCGAACACCGCGTTAAGGTGCGTTACCTGCATTCCGACATCGAAACCGTGGAGCGCGTGGAAATTATCCGTGACCTGCGCATGGGCGAATTTGACGTGCTGGTGGGCATCAACTTGCTGCGCGAGGGGCTGGATATTCCCGAAGTCTCGCTCGTAGCGATATTAGATGCCGACAAAGAAGGTTTCCTGCGCTCCGGCCGCAGCCTGATTCAGACGATTGGCCGCGCCGCCCGCCACATCCACGGCACGGCCATTCTTTACGCGGACCGAGTCACCGATTCGATGAAAGCGGCCATGTCCGAAACCGAGCGCCGCCGTGCCAAACAAATCGCCTTCAACGCCGCCCACGGCATCACCCCGCGTACCGTGACCAAGCGCATCAAAGACATCATCGACGGGGTTTACACAGAACCCGCCACTGCCAAAGAAAACCGCAACGCCGCCAACAAAAAACAAGAAACCGACTATGCGGCGATGGACGAAAAAGCCTTATCCAAGGCCATCAAAAAACTCGAAAAAACCATGCAGGAACACGCCCGCAACTTGGAATTTGAAGAAGCGGCCGCAGCTCGGGACGAACTGTTCAGGCTACGGGAACGGGCATTTGGGGCGGATGGGCATGGGGCGTGAAGCCTGCTAGACTGCAATAGTTCCTACACATTGTGTCTCATCACGGAGGATCACCATGCAGGCTGTCAATATCCGCCAACTCAAGAACAATCCCAGTTCCGCGCTGGCGGCAGCGCACGAGCACGACATGGTTGTGGTCATGAACCGTGACACGCCGCAAGCCGTGCTGGTTGATTTAGAACAGTTGGGTTTGCCCAACCTACCTGCCGTGCGGGTAGTGCTGGCGGTATCGCTGTTCCGCACGGGTTCGGTGTCGGCGGGGTTTGCCGCCAGAGTAGCGGGCAAGCCGCTGTCTGAGATGCTCACATTACTGTCGGGCCAAGGCATCCCGCTCACTGGCGAGGGCAAGCCTGCCGGAGATGAAGCCCGCAGAGACATGCGCCGTGCCCGTGACTGGCTAGATAAGCCCGTCGCATGAGCCGCCGCGTTGTTATCGCGGACGCCGGACCGCTCATTGCACTGGCTCGCATTGAGTTATTGGGCTTACTGCGCAAACTGTTCGGCCAAATTATTATCACCTCCGCAATTCGTAATGAAATCCTGCCCCCCGAATCAACTTTTTCCGATACCGGCTTGTTGCTACGCACACTAGACGAGGGATGGATTGAGGTTGTAGACGCTCTGCAAGATGGTTGGATGCCGCTCAACCCCGGCGTCGATCCCGGAGAAGCCAGCGCCATCCGCATCGCCCGCCATTGGCGCGACAAGGGGAAGGCTGTGCTGCTAGCCATAGATGATTACGCCGGCAGACGTGAAGCAGAGGCTCAAGGCATTACGGTTATTGGCACGGCCGCAATCATTGGTTTGTTCAAGACGGAAGGGCTTATTCCGGCAGCAAGCCCACAGTTAGAACGCTTGGTGAAGTCCGGCTATTTCATTGGCCCATCCGTCATTGCGGCGGTTTTGGCTGAAACGGGTGAAGCGGCGTAGCGGTAAGCTGCCCGTACCCCATTGGGGCAAATAGGCATGGGGCGTGAAGCCCTTGCCGCGCAAACAAACTTAGGGGCGCCTGCCCCCAAAAACACAAAACCCCAAGACTGCTTTATAGTTGCCGCCTATTTATCCCGCCACCTCTTTTGTGAGAATACAAACCATGTCAGAAACTGCCCTTGCCCCTGTTGAACTAGACGACCCGGTTGCCATTGAAAAATCACGTGTGCTGGCCGAGTCGATTAACCTTGCGGACCAATCTCTCTCCGTTACCTACGGCGCCGAAACAATGAAAGGCATCGCCACATTTGCCGATAGCATGTTGGAGCGAGTCCGCGCTAAAGATGCGGGTCCCGTGGGCGAAACGCTCACTAATTTGCTGGTTAAAGTGAAGGGGCTGGACCTTTCCGCTTTCAACCAAAAACCGAGATTGGTAGAACGGATTCCGCTTATTGGTTCGATATTTAATTCGGTGCAACGTTCTATTGCCCAGTTTGATACGTTATCTGGGCAAATAGAAAGCGTGACGGCCAAATTGGATGAATCAATGGTGGGACTGCTCAAAGATATAGAAGTGCTGGAACAACTTTATGAGCATAACCGCCAGTTTCATGGCGAACTCACGGTTTATATCGCGGCAGGCAAAGCGCGGCTCGAAAAAGCACGGTCCGAAGATTTGCCGCGCCTCAAAGAAGAGGCGGAAAAATCCGGCGACAACATGAAGGCACAGGAAGTCCGCGATTTTGCGGACCGCATTAACCGTTTTGAGCGCCGCCTGCACGATTTGCAAATCTCCCGCACCATTACGCTTCAAACCGCGCCGCAAATCCGTTTAATCCAAAACAATAACCAGACATTGGCGGAAAAAATCCAGACCAGTGTCCTCACCACAATCCCTATCTGGAAAAACCAGATGGTCATCGCGCTCTCGCTTTATAAACAAAAGAGCGCGGTCAAACTCCAAAAAGAAGTGGCGGATACCACCAATGAGCTATTGCGGCAAAACGCGGACATGCTCCAAACCGCTACGGTCGACACGGCGCGTGAAGTGGAACGTTCCGTTGTGGATGTGGAAACCTTGCGCGATGTTCACACCAAATTGCTGGCTACCATCGAGGAAACCCTGCGTATTGCCGAAGAGGGCAAAACAAAGCGTGTGGCAGTGGAAAAAGAATTACAGACGCTAGACAAAGAACTGCACGACAAACTCCTAGGCATGGCAGAACGCAAAAAAGAAATGAGCATAAGCCATGCGCTCAATGCCCCGAGTTCGCCCAAAGCTGAATAACGCCATGCCAAACAGCAATAACCTCCCAGAAATACCTGCCCTGAAAACAGCGGCTGAACGCCTTAAGCAGTTTGGCGTTCGGGCGCTGGTGCATTTGTTTTCGCTCATCATTGCTATTTTTGTGGTGGATTCTGGGAACGCCCCTGCGGACGCTAATCTGTTTGAGATGGTTGCGTTTTTTGTTTCATTCAAATTCTCCGTTTATATCGGGTTAATTTGTCTTGTGCCAGACAAGCCCGAAAACCGGGCGGACTGGGTTATCCCGTCCGGGGCGGGAATAGCGTTGTTAGCGGCGTTCGCGCTTTTGGGCGTACCGATAGGGCATAGCTTTATTTGGGGCGGGGCCGCCACTTGGCTTATCCGGTTTTTGCGGCGTAAAGCAAAATTCAATTGGGAATTGGCCGTTCTGCCTTGGCTCGTCATATCGCTTTTTGCTTCCCATGCCAATGAGCATGTTTTAGGCGACATGGGGCTATTCTTGCTTTTGCCTGTTTTCCTCGCTATTTCGGCCTTAGGTTGGGCGGTTACGACTTTTTATATTTTCTTCCGCACCCGCATAAAAGAACGCTCGCTCACGCCGCAAGAAATCGCCGCGAGGGATGTGATTTCAAAAATTGAAGAATTCAAATCGTCTGCCGCCGCGCTACAAAACAAAGTCCGCCAGTTGCCAGAACAAATACGGAAACCCGTGAACGGCATTGTGGAGGGCACAAACAAAATTCTGTCTTGTATGCGCGATGACCCCAACGATGTCACGCCCGGAGAACGTTTTCTTTCGCGTTATCTCAAAGCCTCGCACGGCTTGGTTGACGAATACGCCCGACTTTCCTCGCAAGGCGTCCTACAGCCGCCCGTGATTGAAACGCTCGCTAAAAGTGAATCCATGCTCCACCGGCTCAACCAAGCGTTTGAGGCAGAACACGCGCACCTGCTCACCAACGACACCCTCGATTTCAACGCCGACCTCAACGTGTTGGACAAACTACTGAAAATTGACGGGCGGTGAGAGGGTTATCAAACATATTCCGACAAAGTTTCCACTTCCCCCGTCCAAGCATATGCGGCAAGCAACGGCTCGTTGTGGGTTTGCATGGCGTGGATAACGTTGGCAGGGTGCAAGATGAGCGTACCCGGGGGATGGTGGCGCGTGATGCCCTCCGCAGTCCAAGCGGCCGTGCCGGAAACCACCCAATAGCTCTCCACGGCCGGATGGCGGTGGCGCGGGTAAAGCAAGCCGGGACCGATGGCCGTTAGCCCTAAGCAGACTTTGCGGCTTGAGAACGGCGCAATGGGTCCCACCAGTTCTGCCCACGCCATGCGCTCTCCAATGTCAGGCGCATCCGGGCGGGGTTCGTAGCTGTAGCGCCACGGCAGCGCATCGAGCAGCGGCAGGAAAGCATCAAAAATTGCCGAAACGCCCTCGCCGCCGCTTTTGAATTCCGCCTGTTGCAGTTGCTGGATAACGGGATGGCCGCTGGCACGGAGGTGTTCAGCGTTGGCGCGGGAGAAATCGACCTCACCCAACAACCCAAGCACCTTTTCAAGTTCCGCCAGCGCGTCAGGCGCATCCATGCGGGCGGAAATCCGCGCTGCAAAACTGTTTCGGATAGCGTCAATGGCTTTCAGCGCGGCGGCGGGGGAGAGGGTTTTCATGTTCATTAAACCGTAGCAAGTGTTTAGGGAAGCCCTGAATAACTCAAATTTAACTTTAACCCGTCATTGCGAGGCGCATAGCGCCGTGGCAATCCAAAAAAGCCGTTGTTGCCGGGGCATAGGTTGGGTTGCTTTGCCTTCCGGTTCGCAATGACGGGCATTGATTTGTTCAGAGCTTCCTTAGCGTTCATCCACTGTTTCGAGTAAATCCGAGCGAAACATTTGGTCGGGGGAAATGGCCCATTGGTTCATAGGTATGTTGTCCCCAAACCGTTCTTTAAGTTTTGCTTTGACTGTAGGATGGGAAAGATTGAATTCGGAGATTTTCTGAAGATTGCCGATTTCTATATCGAGCACATTTTTATAGATTTTCCAAACTAACTCTGAACAATACATCCGCTCATCAGACCATTCAAAATAAATGTCGTAATTTTTACCAAGATATTTTTTTCCTTCTTGTTTTATTTTGATGATGTTTTGAGGCGTTAAAATAGCCTTTGAATTTTTTAGCCTTTTTACAACGTATTGCCCATTTTTTCCTCGTTTTATCCATTCATTAAGAGGGGTAAATTTAACGGGCTGCACAGCTTCTAATACATATAATTTGCCCTCTTTTTCATAAACCATGCCCATATGGGAATATTTAGATTTTGTGGCCAATTGAACAGCTTGGCTTTGGGCAGAAGTCGATGTATGAAAAATAATATCGCCAGTTTGAAGGCTAGCCGATTCTGCCCGTTGGCATCCGGTGAAGCAGAGGCTGACAAAAATAAAAAAAAGATAAGTTTTTCTTAGCAAAAAATGCGAAAGTTTTTGCATAGTTTGTTTATGCGGCCAATATCTTTACTCAAAAATACCCTAACGGTCCAGCACCGACCGCAGCGCCACAACCGTATGCCCGATGATTTCGCCTTGTTGCAGGGCGGCGAGCGCCTCGGCGGGGGATAAGGCGTCGGGCGCGAGCTGGCGTTCGAGGGTTTGCGCTTGGGTGCCGGAATTTTCTAGGCAAATGCCTTCAAAGGCTTCGGATAATCGTGCGGCGCGGTAGAAGTGATAAGGGCCAAAACCTTCTTCTTGTTGCCGTAGGTGGCCGGTGATGATTTCAACCGGGTCGGTCTGGATTTTCCAGCCGTAGGTGAAAATCTCGGAACGGTAGCCCGCAAGCTGTCCCATTTCTTGGAATACGCTGAGCGGGATGCGCCCGCCAATTAGTGAAAGAACCGCGCCGCCGGGGGTGAGAAAATCCTTTGCCTTGAGAAGCGCCAGATAGTGCAGGGCCAGCAGGTTTTGGCGCATGAGTCCGGGGATGGCTTCGGTTCTGGGCGGAATGTGGCCGGAACTTTTGCGTGCGACGGTTGCGTCTTGGGCATCGGCAACGGGGATGTTGGGCAGGTTTTCGTAGATGAGGTCAAAGCGCGGCGGCACGGCCCCGCCGGGGGCAAGCGGTTCTAGCAAGTCGCCGTAACCGGCTTCGATGGCAACATCGTCTGGGTTGTTAAGATTTCGGCGGATGTTTTCAGCGGCGGCGGAGACGACGCTTTCATGGACATCGGTAATGCCTACCCGCGTGGCCTCTAGGGTTTCGATTGCCGCAAGCACGTCTAGCCCCACGCCGGTGCCGATGCTGCAAAAAGCGGCTTGCGGGCCTTGTTGCTGGCGGATGAGTTTGAAAGCGGGCGTGGCAATGGTGGCAACCCAATCGCTTAAGAGGATATCGACGCTGGGCAAAAACGCCTGTTCGCTAACGTGGATGTCGAGAATAGGACGTACACGGATAGGGGCGGCGGGCAGTCTTAGGTATTGGGCGGTGTCAATCAGCATTGCTAGGGTTCCGTTTCTCGAAAGGTTGCCAGGAGGATGATTAAGTATTCAACGCTTGGTTGAAATCGGCAATGAGGTCGCCAACATCTTCAGTACCGACGGAAACGCGAATCATATCCTGCGTGATGCCCGCAAAGCGTAGTTGCTCTTCGTTCATCTGGGCGTGCGTACTGGATGCGGGGTGCAGGACGCCCGTGCGGGCGTCGGCAACATGTACGACTAGCGCGGCAATTTTCAGTTTCTTCACAAAAAGCCGCGCCGCGTCCAGCCCGCCCCGGATGCCGAATGTAAGGATGCCGCTGCCGTTTTCGCTGCGGAAATATTTGTTAATCCGTTTTTTGGCGGTGTCGTTGAGCAGCGGGTAATTCACCCAAGTGACGTTGGGATGTTTTTCGAGCGCCTGAGCCAGTGCCAGCGCGTTTTCGCCGTGGCGCGGCATCCGCAGGTGCAGGGTTTCCAGCCCGAGGTTGAGCAGGAAAGCATTCATCGGGCTTAAACAGCCCCCAAAATCGCGCAGGAATTGGGCGCGTGCTTTAACGAGAAAAGCGGTTTCAGGGAATTTTTCGGCATACACAACGCCGTTGTAGGTGGGGTCTGGCGTGGTGAAATCGGGAAATTTGCCGTTTGCCCAATTGAAATTGCCGCCGTCAATCACGACTCCCCCTACGCTGGTGGCATGGCCGTCCACGTATTTCGTGGCGGAGTAAGTGACAACGTTTGCGCCATGCTTCAAGGGCTGGCACAGCCAAGCCGTGGTGAGTGAATTATCAACAACAAAAGGAATCCCGTTTTTTTGGGCGATGTCAGAGAGTTTGTCGAAATCCAGAATGGCAAGCCCCGGGTTGCCGAGCGTTTCCCCAAAAATAAGCCGGGTTTCGGGGCGCACGAGTTTTTCAATCTCGCTTTTGGAATCATTGGGATTAAAAAAACTGGTTTCAACCCCAAATTTGCGCAACGTCGAATTAAGCAAAGTAAACGAGCCGCCATAAAGCTGGCTGGCCGCTACCACATGGTCGCCGGGGCGGACGATGTTGATGATGGCCAGCAGGTTTGCGGCTTGCCCGGAAGCGGTTGCCACGGCCGCTACGCCGCCTTCCAGCAGGTTCATCCGTGCCTCAAACCCGGCTACCGTGGGATTGCTCGTCCGGCTGTATTTATGCCCAAACGCCTGCAACGTCATAATTCGGTTGACATGGTCAAGGTCGTCATACCGGTAGGTAGTGCTCTGGATAATAGGCAGGATGCGCGGCTCGCTCACCTGCGGCGAGTAGCCGCCTTGGATGCAGAGGGTGTCAAACGAGGGCGCGGCATCAGGGCTATTGGGCACAGGTTTGGCGGGTTTTTCGGTTTTGGCGGCTTTGCTGGCTTTTTTGGCGTCTTTCTTGGACATGGCGACTCCGGGCGATTTTTACAGAACCTGTCAGTTTAGCGACGCCGCTTGTAAAGAGAAAGCAGAACAAAGCTATGTAGATAGATACGGGCGGTTATATGCAAGGGGCAGTAGATACCGTCTCTGCCGTCAAGCCATCACAGAATGTCCGTGTAGCGAAGCAGTCCATGCTGCTGCTATTCCGGCCATCCTGGATTGCTTCGTCGCTTCGCTTCTCGCAATGACGGGTTGGATTTGGGTTAGGCAGGTATGGAAACTATTCCACGGCTCTGGCTTGTAGATACAAGGGGCGGGTTTCAAACCCGCCTCTACGCAAAACCCAGCCGCCGACGGTTCCTTCCCACCGTAGGGCATTTGGCAAGCGCCCTACGTCTAGCTCGGTCCGCTAAACGGCAGGTTCCCCAAAATAAACGAGAGTTCTTTTTTCGGCACAAAATTTTCCTGTGACGTGACCTGTTACCCATTATGCGTTGTAGTAGCTGTCTATGGTGTGCTACGCATGTGCTTTAATTCTCCATTCAAATCCCTGTGTTGGAGATTCCCGTGAGCCAAGAACAACGATTCCGCTTAGTGACGCGCAGTGACTTTGATGGGCTAGTTTGCGCTGTGCTTCTGAAAGAACTTGATTTATTGGACGAAATAAAATTTGTTCATCCAAAAGATATGCAGGATGGGGCGATTCAGATTACCGAGCACGACATCACCACTAACCTGCCTTATGTGCCCGGGGCGCATCTCGCGTTTGACCATCACCTCTCCGAGACTTTCCGCAATCCCGGCGCTTGCGGCGATAACTACATCATCGACCCTGAAGCGCCTTCCGCTGCCCGCGTGGTCTACAACTATTACGGCGGCAAGGCGACGTTTCCCAATATTTCCGATGAAATGATGGAAGCGGTCGATAAGGCAGATAGCGCCCAATTTACACGCGATGAAATCCTTAACCCAGAAGGTTGGGTGCTGCTTAATTATTTAATGGATTCCCGCACGGGGCTTGGGCGTTTCCGCGAATTTCGCATTAGTAACTATATGCTGATGATGCAGTTAATTGGCTATTGTAAGCAGCACACCATCGACGAAATCCTAGAACTCCCGGATGTTAAAGAACGCAAAGAGCTTTATTTCCAACATGTGGAAAGGGCGCTAGAACAGATTAGGCGTTGCTCAACTGTTTATGGGAATTTGGTGGTGCTTGACCTGCGTAATGAAGAAATCATTTATGCCACTAACCGTTTCATGATTTATGCGCTATTCCCAGAGTGCAATATTTCTATTCACGTTATCTGGGGACTCAAACAGCAAAATACGGTTTTTGCGACGGGCAAATCTATTTTGGACCGTTCTAGCAAAACCAGTATTGGCGCACTGATGCTTGAATACGGCGGCGGCGGGCATGAAGCGGCAGGCACGTGCCAAATTGCCAATGACAAAGCAGAAGAAGTGCTTAAGGCGCTGATTTCGCGCATCAATGCGGACGGCTGAAAAGCAGACAAATCAATTGGCCCGTTTTGCTGAAAACCCAACCTAGCGTATGGGTATCAGATAATTCGCGCCATTGCGCTTCCCAATCAAACAAAAACCCCCTTCTCACAAAGGAGAAGGGGGTGAAAGAAGAGCGCTCTCATGTCAAAAGCGCCCTCCGCGCCTAAAACCAACTAAGTAGAAACACCATCCGTATAAACACGTACACATTCTAAAACGAACGAAGAACGCCCGCCGAGTTACAACGGCGCACAAAATCACGGGCTTCGTTATTTTTGAAGCCGGCTTTATAGCGTAGTGTGGATAAATTGGCAGGGAAGGATAGGCAGGCGAGCGGGTTTAATTCTCCGCCTGCAAGGCATCTGGATTGACCTGTACTTTGTAGCGGGTGTGCAGGTAGGCCAAGAAGGCATCGAGGTCGTCCCCGGCAAATAACCTGAACATCACGTTTTTGAGTTTGGGCAAGCGGGCGTCGCCATCGTCGAAGTCTGGGGACTCTGCTTTCTCAATCTGGTAAATCACAAAAGCATCGTCAGGAATTTCTGCCGTGGCCAATGCGGGGAGCTTTTCGAGCGATGCCGAAAATAGGGCGGTTGCCGCCGATGGCGGAAGTTCGGGCTGGGCTTGTGCCGTTGAAAACACCGCTTGCAACGGTTCAGGGAGAAAGCCTGTTTTGTAGCGTTGCAAAACCCGTGGCTCGCTCCAAGCCTGTTGGCTTGGCTCCCCTTTTTTAAGCGCCGCCAGCACTACTGTGCCGGCTTCCCGTGCGCGGCTCGCCGCTGCTTGGGCGCGAAGTTCAGCTTCAATCTGGCCGCGCACTTCTTCAAGCGGCATATTGCGCTTGGCTTCGTGTTCAACCACCCGCGCCGAAACCATCGTGAGGGGAGCCACTTCAACGCCTTGGGTGTTGTGGTGGTCAATGAGCGAATCGTCGGCAAATAGGTTTTCGACCAACGTTTTATTGCGGAACCCGCCTAGGGTATCCGCACCCCGGTTAATCCACCCGGTACGCTGGATTTTGAGGTTAAACGCCTCGGCCGCCGGCTGGAGGCTGTCTGCCGCTTTGGTGAAAACCATATCGATGAAATCATCGGCTTCTTTGGAGTATTGCTGCTGCGTCGCTTGTTCAAGCAATTGAGGGTCGGCTTTGATTTCATCGCGCATCTCGTCCAGAGAGCGTTTCGATAGGATTGAGGTCACTTGGATGATGTGGAAACCGTACTGGGTACGGACGGGGTTGCTGATTTCGCCCTGCTTTAGCGCAAAGACGGCCGCATCAAATGCTGGGTCGATAGCCGTCCCCCGTGCGATGCGGCCCAAGTCGCCCCCCGCTTCGCCGGAACTGCGGTCTTGTGATTTTTCTTTGGCAAGCGCCGGAAAACGGTCTGGCTGCCCGCGCAATGTTTTAGCAATTTCTTCCGCCTCTTTTTTGGCGGCTTCTTCCGCCGCCGCGCCGCCTCCATCGGCGGGGCGGATAAGGATATGGCGCACTTGCCGTTCTTCAGGCAGGTTGTGATAGGCGCGCAGGATGTCCTCTTCGCTCACTTTCACTTTGTCGCGCAGAGACTCGGCGTCTAAAACAAGGTATTCCGCTTTGACTCTTTCTGGAATTGAGAAACGCTCTTGGTTTTCATCGTAAAACTTTTGGATGTCCGCATCGGTAATCTGGATACCGGCCAGATAGGGGGCAACCGGGAAACGGATTTCGCGCACGGTCCTCTCTTCAAGGGCGGCCGCCAGATAGCGCCGCGCTGAATCTTGCGCAATAAAAGACGAACTGCTAATGGGCAGTGACAACTGCTGGAGAAGCACCTGCCGCGCAATATCCGCTTCGGTCATGCTACTTGACCTCATCACCTGCTTGTAACGCTCCTCTGAGAACTTGCCGTCAACTTGGAAGGCTTTTTCTTGCAGGATGACTTGCCGTAATAAGTCCGCCGAAACCGAGAGCCGCTCGTCCCTCGCGTAAAGCTGGAACAGGCGCTCTAGGATAAGTTGGTCGAGTATCTCTTTACGGACTTCAGGGGTTTCCGCCAAATCAGGGGTTCTTTCCCGCACGTCGCGCAATAGCCGGTCAAGGTCGGCGCGGTAGATGGGTTCTCCGTTGATTTTGGCGAGTTCGTTCCCTTTGGGGTTATCCGCAAAATAGGAACCCAGCCCGAAAAAAGCAAAAGGAATGATGAGCAGTGCCAGAATGACCTGGGCTATCCGTTTGTTGTTGCGAATGGCATCAAACATGTTGGTTTCCGTGTCGCTTAATTAACATCCCGGCGTAGGCCGCGTTGCCGGATAAAGGGCGTGAGTTTACCGCATACCGCCCGCCCATGCTTGCAGTGCCCTTCATTGCGGTGCTATCTTGCGGCGGATGCGCGGGAGAGGGCTTCTTGTTTCTAGGGGCTAGGGACGAGGGACGAGCGATAAAACCACTCGCTTTCTGCTCCTAGTCTGTCACCCCAGAGTAAAAGGCCGCCGAAGGCGTAACCCCCCGGAACCGCTCAGGCAAAAGAACCGCGCATGCAGAAAAATTCTGGAGAGCGAAACAGGCATCCGCGTA
>JAIRPB010000044.1 GCA_031257305.1 Azoarcus sp. | reverse complement strand
TCCGGTCAAAATTTCGCATCCACTTGACGTGACGAGCACATCATCCTCAATGCGGATGCCAATGTTCCAGAAGGCTTCTGGCACGTCGTCAGCAGGCTGGATATAGCAGCCGGGTTCGACGGTTAGCGTCATGCCCGGCACAAATGGGCGCCATTGCCCGTTTATTTTGTGCCGCCCGACATCGTGGACATCTAGGCCAAGCCAATGGCCGGTGCGGTGCATGTAGAAGCGGCGGTAGCTTTCGGTTTCAATCAGGCTTTGCGCCGTGCCTTGGAGTAAACCGAGGTCGATAAAACCCTGCGTTAAGGTGGCTACGGCGGCTTCGTGCGGCGCATTCCACCCGTTGCCGGGGCGGATTTCGGCACAGGCAGCACGGTTGGCGGCTAGCACAAGCTGGTAGACATCGCGCTGCGACCCGCTAAAACGGCCATTAACCGGGAATGTCCGCGTGATGTCTGAAGCATAACCGTCCAGTTCGCACCCGGCGTCAATCAGCAGCAAATCACCCTCTTCCATACGGCGGTCGTTATTCACGTAGTGCAGTACGCAGGCATTTGGGCCGCTGGCAACAATAGAAGGATAGGCCGGGTACTGGCTACCGACCGCACGAAAAGCATGGAGCAATTCGGCTTCAATCTCGTACTCAAAACGCCCGGGGCGCGTGGCGCGCATCGCCCGGCAGTGGGCATCAGCGGATATTTTGGCCGCACGGCGCATCAGCGCGATTTCAGCATCGTCTTTAACGAGGCGCATTTCGTCGAGCATGGTTGCGATGTCATAAAAGGCTTCTGGCGCAGTTTCGCCCATGCGGGTTTTGCCGCGCACGTCCCGCAGCGCGGCAAGCATCTGCTGGTCCCACTGCGGGTCAGCGGCTAGGCGCGTCCAGATTGCGGGGCAGTTCAGCAACCATTCCGGCAGCCTGCGGGACAGTTCATCAATGGGATACGCCGCATCAAACCCAAAATGTCCAACAGCCGCTTCAGGCCCATACCGATGCCCCGTCCAGATTTCTTGTTCCTTGTTTTTAGGACGGCAGAAAAGAATTTCTTGCGGGGAGTCGCCCGCCACCAGCACAAGCACCGCTTCTGGCTCGCAAAAACCGCTTAAATACAGAAAATAACTCTCCGCACGGTATGGGAAATCCGTCCCACGGTTGCGTTCGCGCGGGGATGCGGTGGGAATAACCGCAACGCCTCCGTCCCGCTCCTGCATCTGGTGAAGCAACCGCCTCCGGCGGGCACGGAAAACGCCGATGTCGGGCGCTGCCATTAACTGCGCGCCTGCCAGAGCGCAATCAGCGCGTCCCGCGATTTAGCAACGTCGTCAATGGATACGTTGATAACCGGGCCAGACAGCGTGTGCCCTTCGCAATTCCCGATAATGCTTACAGCATCACCCGCTGCCCTAAGGGTAATCACGCCAACGCCTTCTTTTAGGTGGTTTTGGCGCAACGACTCGTCAACCATCACGCTACCGTTGGTTAGGTTGAGCGTAGCGTCTTCGGTGATGTCCGTGAAAGTGCCGCCCGATTTCAATTTGCCTTCTACCTTGCAGGGCACAAGCCGATATTCGTTGACCAGCGCAAGCGCCTGACGGCGCAGGAAACGCTGTAATTCCACCGGGTTGCCCGGGGCTTTGCCATTGATTTGTTGGGCCAGCATGTTGAGTTCTTCGTCAGTTAAGTGAGGCGCGGCGGCAATCATGGCCTCGCGGTCGATGGCGGGCAAAGAGAGGTTTTTGGCATCTAGCCGGCAATGATGGCCTACGAGCGTTGCCCCCGATTTGGCAAGCTGGGTGGTTGTGACCTTGGGCATCCCTTGCAACACAAGGGGACCTAGCATGTCGCTTAATTTTTGGCACAAAGTTGCGTGGTCGTGTTCCAGCAACGCCTCTGGGGCGGCGATTTCAAATTCAAAGTTGACGTGCAGCTTCAGATTGGGTTTGGACATCTCAACACTCCCTTCTTATCCGTCGCAATCCAAAAACGTAGCCAGAACACGAACGCATCGGATTACCGATTACCGGACGGCCTGAACCAATTCCCCGGCTTTATAGCGCGCGGCCATTTTTTCGAGCGGGATAGCCTCAATACGAGAAGCCTGCCCGGCACAGCCAAACGCCTCAAACCGGGATACGCAAACCGCCTTTGCGGCTTCACGTGCCGGTTTATTGAATTCACGCGGGTCGAATTTCGACGGGTTTTCAAACAAAAACTTGCGGATGGCACCGGTCATGGCAAGCCGGATGTCCGTATCGATATTGATTTTGCGTACCCCGTGTTTGATGGCAATCTGAAGCTCTTCAACCGGTACGCCGTAAGTCTCTTTCATATCGCCGCCAAACTGCCGGATGATTGCCAGCAACTCTTGCGGGACGGAACTCGAACCGTGCATCACAAGATGGGTGTTGGGCAACCGGGCATGGATGGCTTTCACCCGGTCAATCGCAAGGATGTCGCCAGTAGGCTTGCGCGTAAATTTGTAAGCGCCGTGGCTCGTGCCCACGGCAATAGCCAGCGCGTCACAGTCGGTTTGCCGCACAAAATCTGCGGCTTGGTCGGGATCCGTCAGCAACATGGAATGGTCGAGTTTGCCTTCGGCGCCAATGCCGTCTTCTTTGCCCGCCTGCCCCGTTTCGAGCGAACCGAGACAACCGAGTTCAGCTTCCACCGTTACGCCAATAGCATGGGAGAATTTAACCACTTCGCGGCTCACTGCTACGTTGTATTCATAGGAAGAAGGCGTTTTGCCGTCTTCTAGCAACGAACCATCCATCATTACGCTTGAAAAGCCGGAACGGATGGCGCCCATGCACACGGCGGGGCTTTGCCCGTGGTCTTGGTGCATCACAACCGGTATGCGGGGGTAGGCTTCCACCGCCGCATCAATAAGGTGGCGCAAAAAGGCTTCACCCGCATATTTACGCGCCCCGGCGGAGGCTTGCATAATCACCGGGCTGTTTGTTTGCGCGGCCGCTTCCATGATGGCCTGGACTTGTTCTAAGTTATTGACGTTGAAAGCGGGCAGGCCGTAGCCGTTTTCAGCGGCATGGTCAAGCAGTTGCCGCATCGATACAAGAGGCATTGATTTCTCCCTTTCCCGGCGCATATTTCAGCCGGAATTGAATGGTTTGAAAAACATGGATTTGAAGAGGCATTCTATCCTGTAGCGGCTCAATCCGCGAATAACCCAAGCCTTGCCCGCGCATGAGGGAAATATCACGTAGTAAAAAAAGAGGGACGCCTATAATGATGCGGCCTCTACCCGAATATGACGTGTGAAAAAATGAACGCTGTAACGTGGATACTCGTTTTTTTGTTAGCAGCAGGACTCTTAAGCGGCCTGCTGATTCTGGCTTATCCGGGTTCAAGATTTTCAAAACGCATACACTGGAACCGTTCCGGCATAAAAAACCCGCCCGTGCGGATATACCGGTACCGGGCGATGGAACTCCGGCTTTGCGACAACCCCTGTGAATCCGCGCTCGCCATCGCCGGAAAACGTCTGTTGAAATCGGAAGCGCCCAACCTGCCGCTGCAAGGCTGCCGCCACAAAAAGTGCCAATGCAGCTACACCCAATATGACGACCGCCGTTTCATGCAGCGCCGAGAATCGTCAAGGCAAGGCAGGCTCCCCGGCAGACCTTACCCCGCGCAAGACCGCCGCCAGCCAGGAACGGACCGCCGGGGACGCATTTAATTCCTCATTGCCCC
>JAIRPB010000216.1 GCA_031257305.1 Azoarcus sp. | reverse complement strand
CGTTCCATTTACTTTCCTTCGTCGGTTCTTAATACGGCAAGAAACGCTTCTTGTGGGATTTCCACATTACCGACTTGTTTCATACGTTTTTTGCCTTCTTTCTGCTTTTCGAGCAGTTTCTTTTTGCGGGTGATGTCGCCGCCATAGCATTTGGCGAGAACGTTTTTGCGTAGCGCCTTAATGGTTTCGCGGGCAATCACATGGGTGCCGATAGCCGCCTGCACGGCTACGTCAAACATCTGGCGCGGGATGAGTCCGCGCAGGCGGGACGCGAGTTCCCGCCCCCGGTACTGCGCGTTGGAACGATGGACAATAACCGAGAGCGCATCCACTTTTTCGCCCGCCACCATGATGTCGAGTTTGACCAGATCCGCCGAGCGGTATTCCTTGAATTCGTAATCCAGCGAAGCGTAGCCACGCGATACCGATTTGAGCTTGTCGAAAAAATCCATCACCACTTCGCTCATCGGCAGCTCATAGACAAGCTGTACCTGACGGCCGTGGTAGCGCATATCGATTTGCGTGCCGCGTTTTTGGGTGCACAGCGTGATGACGACGCCCACAAACTCTTGCGGCATGAAAATGGTGACAGTGATGATGGGTTCGCGGATGTCTTGGTATTTGCCGGGTTCGGGCAGTTTGGCGGGATTTTCAACATGGACAACCTCGCCGCTGTTGAGCACAACCTCATAGACCACCGTGGGCGAAGTGGTGATGAGGTCCATATCGAATTCCCGCTCCAGACGCTCTTGCACAATGTCCATGTGCAGTAGGCCCAGAAACCCGCAGCGGAAACCAAATCCTAATGCTTGGGAGACTTCAGGCTCGAAATGCAGCGAAGCATCGTTGAGACGCAGTTTTTCGAGGGAATCACGCAGTTGGTCGTATTCCGAGGATTCCACCGGGTAAAGCCCCGCGAAAACCTGCGGCTTGATTTCTTTGAATCCCGGCAGGGGCGTATCGGTGGGCCGGTTTGCCAGCGTCAAAGTGTCGCCTACCCGTGCCGCGCCCAGTTCTTTAATGCCCGCAATCACAAAGCCCACTTCCCCGGCAGCTAGTTCGTTTCGGGCGACGGAACGCGGCGTGAATACGCCCAGTTGGTCGCACGGATACTGCGCCTGCGTCGACATCAGCAAAATGCGGTCTTTCACCCGCAGTACGCCGTCAACCACCCTGACCAGCATCACCACGCCCACATAGTTATCAAACCAAGAGTCGATAATCAGCGCCTTGAGCGGGCCGGTGGGATTGCCTTTGGGCGGCGGGACGCGGGCTACGATGGCCTCTAGCACCTCATCGACGCCTAGCCCGGTTTTTGCCGAGCACTGGATAGCGTTTGAGGCGTCTACGCCGATGACATCCTCGATTTCTGACCGAGCGTTATCCGGGTCTGCGGCGGGCAGGTCAATTTTATTGAGCACCGGCACCACTTCCACGTTGAGTTCAAGCGCGGTGTAACAGTTGGCCACCGTCTGCGCTTCCACCCCCTGCGAAGCGTCGACCACTAGCAGCGCCCCTTCGCAGGCCGATAACGAACGGCTGACTTCGTAAGAGAAATCAACGTGTCCCGGCGTGTCAATGAGGTTGAGGTTGTAAACCTGCCCGTCACGCGCCTTGTATTGCAACGCCGCCGTCTGTGCCTTGATAGTGATGCCGCGTTCGCGCTCAATGTCCATTGAATCAAGCACTTGTTCTTCCATCTCGCGTTCCGACAGCCCGCCGCACAAATGGATGATGCGGTCAGCCAGCGTAGACTTGCCGTGGTCGATGTGGGCGATGATGGAGAAATTGCGGATATGGCGCATGGGGCGGGATGCGGGCTTGGCCCGCGGCAGCTTTGCCAAGGAAAAAAACAAAAAGCCGAACCGTAGCAGTCCGGCGAAACTTGCCGATTCTATCGGAGAATCTAGTACGCCTCAATACTGAGGCGGTTTGTTGGCAAAATGTGTAGATACCGTCTCCCCGGTCAAGCCATCACAGAACGCCCGTCATTGCGAGCGTAGCGAAGCAATCCATGTTGCTCTATTCCGGCCCTTCTGGATTGCTTCGTCGCTTCGCTTCTCGCAATGACGGGAATTTATGTAGATACCACCTCCTCGGTCAAGCGTTTTCAAGAAATCAGCCTGACAAGGGATGCGGGTTTTGCCCTCTCCACTTGTGGGAGAGGGTGGCGCGAAGCGCCGGGAGAGGGGGAGGGCGAGCCATGCTCGCCCCAACGTCAGTACAGCGTGACCGTTCAGGGCGTACCAACGCCCGCTGCCCCCTCTCCCCTGCCCCTCTCCCACCCGGGGAGAGGGGCACTTCCAGCTGTCAGGCCGCAGTGGTTTTTGTAGGTGGCAAGATTCCTGCCGTTGCGCGCTAGATATTCCCCCTAAGCCGCCCGTGCTTGTTTTGTCAGCTCATTTTCCAATACCGCCTCATTCAAAAGCCGCTCCAGCACTTGTCCTTCCAGCGCGGCGAAGGCGGCGGCGCTGCGTTCTCGCGGGCGGGGGAGGTCGACTGTGACATCCAGCGCGATACTGCCTTCTTCGATGAGTACCACGCGGTCAGCCAGCGTTACAGCTTCCGCTACGTCGTGCGTGACGAGTACGGCGGTGAATCGGTGCTGTGCCCAGAGGCGCTCAATCAGGCGCTGCATGTCAATGCGGGTGAGGGCATCAAGCGCGCCCAGCGGCTCATCCAGTAGCAGAAGCCGGGGTTTGTGCGCGAGAGCCCGCGCAAGGGCTACGCGCTGTTGCTGTCCGCCGGAAAGGATGCCGGGCCACTCGGCGCTTCTGTCCGCAAGCCCTACCTGTTCTAGTGCTTCCATTGCAACGGCGCGGCGTTCAGCGCGGGAACCCGGCAAGCCTAGCGCGACGTTATCCACCACGCTTTGCCAAGGCAGCAGGCGCGCGTTCTGGTACATGATGCGCACTTGCGCGGCGGCGTTTTTGGCGCACTGCGCGGGATGGCGTCCGTCTAGCAGTATCTCGCCGCTGCTGGCTTGTTCCAGCCCGGCTAACAGCCGCAGCAGGGTGCTTTTGCCGCAGCCGCTTCTTCCCACAATCGCTAGAAAACGCTCTGGCTCGATGGCGATGTCAATGCCTTTGAGCACTTTGCGCTCGCCAAAATTTTTGGCCACGTTTTGGACGGTAATGCCTAATCCCGGTTCAATGGGGGTATCCAGCGCGTGGATGGCGGTGAGGATTCGTTTTAGGTTCGTTCGTGATTTCATTGTTGTTTTGCCTCCAAGTTGCCGGCGTTGCCGGGGGCGTGTTTTTTATACGGGCTGAAAAACCGTGCGCCAGCCCAACAGCCGCGCTTCTAGCCAGCGGGCGGAAATATCCGCGATTTTGCCCAGCAGCGCGTAAAGCAGGATGGCCAGCACAACAATGTCCGTCTGCATAAATTCCCGCGCCGTCATCGCCATGTAGCCGATGCCGCTGGACGCCGCGATGGTTTCCGCCACGATGAGCGTGAGCCACATAAAGCCGAGGGCGTAGCGCACGCCCACCAGAATGTCTGGCAGCGCGCCGGGAAAAATCACTTGCTGGAACAGTTGCCAGTTGGATAGCCCGTAGGAGCGTCCCATTTCCACCAGCCCCGCATCGACCGAGCGGATGCCATGAAAGGTGTTGATATAAATCGGAAAAAACGTTCCTAGCACTACAAGGAAGAGCTTGCCGCCTTCGTCAATGCCAAACCAGAGAATGACGAGCGGAATCATGGCGAGGTGCGGGACATTGCGCACCATTTGGATGGAGGTGTCAAAAAGCCGCTCTAACCGGCGCGAGCCGCCGTTTATCAGCCCAAAGGCAAAACCAATGCCTGCGCCAATCAGAAAGCCGCTTATGGCGCGGATGAAACTGGCCCACAAGTGGATGAGCAGTTCGCCGCTTTGCGTCAATGTCCAGCCCGCTTCCAGCACGGCAAGGGGCGATGGCGCGACACGCGCTGAAATCGTGCCATTCCCGGCGGCCCACTGCCAGCCGATAAGCAGGGCAGCGGGCAGTAGCCAAGGCGTGAGGTGTGCGCCCCATTTTTTGAAAATCATGCCGTGCCCCTTTTTCTTACGGTTTCCAAATCACCGACTGCACGTCCAGTTTTTTCGGGATGAGTTTCAGGGTAAAGAAAGCGTCCGCGATGGCTTGCTGGTTGGCGATGACTTTTGCGCTAATGGGAAAACCCGCCGTCACGCCGTAGCCGTAATGCGTTAGGGCTTC
>JAIRPB010000097.1 GCA_031257305.1 Azoarcus sp. | reverse complement strand
TGGCACACCTATTTGACGCCCTAGCCCGCACCGACGACGCCCAGCGCCATTACCGCGCGGCGGCTGAAATGGCGGTGAAATTAGGGAACGGCGCGGTTTCTGAATTGTAAAAACCTTCCCACACCGCAGAGGAAGTTTGGCATGATTAAAGTCGTTGCACAGTTCTATATCAAAAACCAAGAAATCGAAAAAGCACTAACATTGGTTAAAGAACTTGTCTTTCAAACCAAAAAAGAAACAGGATGTGTCAATATCAATTATGAACTATTCCAAAAACAGAAAAGCCCTGTCTATATAGAGGTTAGCGAGAAATGGGAAAATCAGACTGTTTTAGATGCACACACCCAAACACATCACTTTACGGACTTGGTTCCCAAACTTCAGGCTTTAACGGATCGGGATCGACGTACTATAAGCTGGTGTAGATAAGATTAATTTTAACCATGATAACCCCCCTTCATCCCCAGTTGTTCTACACAACGCCATTTGGAGAAGCCTATCTCGGCGACAGCCTTGTCTTTCTGCCGCAAATTGAAAGCGAATCTATCGACCTCATTCTAACATCGCCCCCTTTTGCGTTGAAGCGCAAAAAAGAATATGGCGGACGATTTCGACGCGCCGCTGGAAGATTTTGCTGAGTATATGCGATGAGATATTTACTGGACACGCATGCGGCGCTTTGGTTTTTGGCCGGGGATGATCGGCTTTCGGTAACAGCGAAAGCGGTTATTCTTGATCCTTCAACGGAAATAAGCATCAGTGTCGCCTCATCTTGGGAATTGGCAATTAAGCTAGGTTTGCGAAAACTTCAGTTTGAGGGCGGCATACCCGCATTTTTCGACATGGTCGACGATAACGGTTTTACCTTGTTGCCGTTAACGAAAGCGCATCTGAATGGCATTGCCCAACTGCCTTTACACCACAGAAACCCGTTTGACCGCCTACTGGTGGCTACCGCTTTTGCTGAATCCATGAGTCTGGTTACGGCAGATACTGCGATGGCACTTTATGGTGTGAGTCGGGTTTGGTAAACCATCTATCGTTCAGATACCCAGTTGCCTGAAAAGATCGGCGGCATCCCTTGCACGGTGTAAATCTTCACCGCGTTCGCTTTTTTGCAATGTTTCTACTGTTAGTTTGTTAGGAATGAGCATGTCGAACGGCAGAGCCTTTTCTTTTGCGATTTTGGTCAAAGCAACCCTTACTACGTCGGACACGGTCAAACCCATTCCGGCCAAAACAGACATCACTTCATCTTTTAGCGTTTGTTCGATTTTTGTGCGAATTAACGTTGTTGTCATATTTTGTGCTCCGTGTGTCAATGCTCTATAAGGGCAGAGCCGATTGTAGCTCGTTTGTGGCACAATCTCCACGAATATGTTACACATGACTAACTTTCGGTGCGGCAATGGCGCTCTTTGCAGACGCAGAATGTATAGAAGTAGTCGTTTGGTGAAGGGCGAAGTCAGGCTTGGTAAGTGTTTTATGGTTGGATAAAATATCTTCTACGTCATGACTAAATTTTATTTTATGTCTGACATAACAACCACAACTCACCTTTCAAATATGTCAGTATGCTTCCCTGTTCGCTCAAATCGAACATCATTGCCCTCTATCTTGTAAATTAATAGCCAATCTGGTTCGATGTGTGCATCCCGGAAACCTCTCCAGTTGCTAGATAGAGGATGATCTTTGTACTCAGAAGGGAGTGTTTTCTTGTCAATGATGAGATTCATCAAAAATTTGAGCTTCTCTATCTCCTTGCCGCGTTTTTTAGCCAGCTTCAGGTCACGGTTGAATTGACCAGAATAGACAGGCTGCAAAGGTTTAGGTTTGTGAGTTTCCATCATGCCTCCGCCTTTTGGTTGAAACAGTCAGGATTAACAGTAGGTGTAACCCTATCCTGTTGCTCATTATTTTGTGCGTTGATACAAAGTTTTTCTATTTCCTTTATATCTTGCAATCCACCAATCTCACTTAGCCGTTCTATGAAGTGATTATACAAATTTTTCTGAACAAGACCTTTTTTGGACATTTCCTCTACTGCGACATTTGGATTTAGAAGTAGGACGTAATGAAACTCCCCTGATGGTCCAGGCTCATGCTTAATAAAGTTCAGAGACGCTAGTTGTTTCATACGACGACGCCAAGTATCGGTCGCACGCCGTCCGCTGAATCCAGCTTCAGCCGCAAAAATTGTCGGATTCTCAATAGTCACGAGCGGATTATCTGGTGAGCGCACCCAGAGGCAAAACAGCGTGTGCCCTGCTGGATGTCCTTTAGAACGAGCATCTATAGCCTGCATTGCCAAAGGCAAAGTACGTGGTAGAGTGCAATAACCCTTATTTCTTGATCTATGCCAAAGACATTGTTCGGGAACGTTTGGAAAAACACGGCCTAATATCTCTTGAGCGCGTTCAGCCATACCGCGTTGCTTTGCCTTAGTTTGTTTTGCGTTAGGCATTTCATTTCTCCTTGGATATACATGGACATGGAAGAATTATTGGTATGTGACAGAAAAATAGCAACGAGTGGATGCTTACGGATCAAGTCAAAACATACTCCCGAATCATTGAATGAATCCACTGCTAGCATACGTTATTTCGCACAACTAATACAGCCAATCACGCACAATTCCGCACAATAAAATATATTTTTCACAGCAAAAATAGTATGTTATGAAATTTTCGTGTCCTCCATGTTCTCCTTTTTTCGATATTTCCTGTTTTCCCGTCATCCTGGGAGAGTGTGAGAGGGGCTGGATATGCAAATTATGTGCGTGTAAATACTCAGATTTTGTCCTGCCTATGGCGAGAACATCATGAAAAAAACCCCGTCTCTTCTACCTTCGCTCATAACCTCCACCCTCACCCCCGACCGCCCCCGCTTGCTTCATCTCTGGCGCAAGCGCCATTCTTCCGCCGCGAAGGCTGAATTTGACGCGCTGCTTGCCCAGTCCAGAGCGGCTTATGCTGAGCGGCTTGCTTCGCTTCCCAAGCCGGCTTTCCCGGATGAGCTTCCTGTTTCTGCACGGCGCGATGAAATTGCGGCGGCGCTTTTGGCGCATCAGACAATTATTGTTTGCGGTGAAACGGGGTCTGGCAAGACAACGCAGTTGCCGAAGATTTGCCTCTCGATTGGGCGGGGCGTAGCGGGGCTGATTGGGCATACGCAGCCGCGGCGGCTGGCGGCGCGGGCCACGGCGGGGCGGATTGCGCAGGAACTGGCCTCTCCGCTGGGAAAGGCGGTGGGTTACAAAATCCGCTTCACAGACCGCCTTAGCGCGGAGAGTTACATCAAGCTGATGACCGATGGCATTTTGCTGGCGGAGACGCAGAGCGACCCGCTGTTATCAAGCTACGACACTATCATTATTGATGAAGCGCACGAACGCTCGCTTAACATTGATTTTCTGCTGGGTTATCTCAAAACGCTGCTCCCTAAACGGCCTGAACTCAAGCTCATCATTACCTCGGCAACGCTGGAGGCGGAACGTTTTGCCCGCCATTTTGCGGATGCTTCGGGGCGGGCCGCACCTGTAATCGAGGTGTCCGGGCGGCTTTACCCCATTGAGATGCGTTACCGCCCCGTTATGGATGACGATACGGATGACGAAGCCGAGTCCGGGCGCACCGCCAAAAAAAGCGGCGGGGCGAACAGCCAACGCGATATTTACGATGCGCTGGTCGATGCAGTGGATGAGGCGCAACGCTGCGGCGCGGGGGACGTACTGGTGTTTCTCCCCGGCGAGCGCGAGATACGCGAGGCGGCGGATGCTTTGCACAAAGCGCGGCTGGCCGGCGGCAGCGAAGTGCTGGCATTGTTTGCCCGCCAGTCGGCGCAGGAACAGGCGCGGGTGTTTACGCCGTCCGGCGGACGCCGGGTGGTGCTTGCCACCAACGTAGCGGAAACCTCGCTAACAGTGCCAGGAGTCCGTTACGTGGTCGATGCTGGATTAGCCCGCATCAAGCGTTATTCGCCGCGCAACAAGGTTGAACAACTGCGGATTGAAAAAGTCTCGCAAGCCTCTGCCCAGCAGCGCGCGGGCCGCTGCGGCCGGGTGATGGACGGTATCTGTTTCCGGCTTTATGCGGAGGACGATTTCAACCGCAGGCCAGCACATACCGACCCCGAAATTCTGCGTTCTTCGCTTGCCGGTGTCATTTTGCGCATGAAGGCGCTTAGGTTGGGCGCGGTTGAAGAGTTTCCCTTTATCGACCCACCGGGAACGCGCCTGATTGGCGACGGTTACGCGCTGCTATCTGAACTTGGGGCCATTGAAGGCGAAGGTAACGAGGCAACCTGTGCGCTAACGCTGATTGGGCAGGAACTGGCGAAGCTGCCGCTTGACCCCCGGGTCGGGCGCATGATTTTGGCCGCCCGACAGCGCGGCGCGTTAGCCGAAGTGCTGGCGATTGCCGCCGTGCTTTCGGTGCAAGACCCACGCGAACGCCCGCGTGAAAACCCCGGCGCGGCAGAACAGGCCCACGCACAGTTTCGCGGCACGGAACAAGAGCGCCAATCTGAATTCCTTTGGTTTTGGAATTTGTGGAAAGCGTGGGGCGAGGTACAGCGCCACGAGTCCGGCAACCAGCAAAAACAATGGTGCCGCCGTCATTTTCTGTCTTACTTGCGCATGCGCGAATGGCGCGATGTCCATGCGCAACTGCAAACTTTGTGCGCCGAACATGGCTGGAAAATAAACACCGTCCCGGCTGATTACGAAGCGGTTCATAAATCGCTGCTGGCGGGTTTGCTCGGCAATATTGGCTGCAAATCGGACGAGGCAAGCGGTCCGCAGGCGGGCAGTTACCTTGGCGCGCGCGGCATCCGCTTTTGGCCGCATCCGGGGTCGATGCTGGCAAAGAAAGCGGGAAAGTGGATTGTGGCGGCTGAACAAGTTGAAACTTCGCGCCTCTTTGGGCGATGTTTGGCCCGCATCGAACCGGAATGGGTGGAAGAGGTGGGCGGGCATCTGATTCGGCGGCAGGTGTTTGAGCCGCACTGGTCAAAAAACGCCGGGAGCGTGCGCGCTTGGGAACGCGGCGTGCTGTACGGCCTAACTATCTGGCCGCGCCGGGGAGTGCCGTACCGAGACATTGACCCGGCGCTGTGCCGCGAATTATTTATCCGCGAAGGACTGGTTGAGGGCGAAATAGCTGAAGGCGCCTTGCGCACGATGGGATTCCTTTCTCACAACCGCCGTCTTGTGGACGAAATTGAGCGTCTGGAACACAAAACGCGCCGCCCCGATGTGCTAGTCGACGAAACCCTGATTGAAGCCTTCTATGACAGCAAAATTCCCGCCGATGTTCTTGACCTTGCGGGTTTTGAGCGGTGGCGCAAGGAAGCCGAGAAAAACACGCCAAAACTGCTCTACCTCACCCGCGAACAACTCATGCGTCATGAAGCCGAAGGCGTCACCAGCGAACGTTTTCCGCCCACGCTGGAGGTTCTCGGACAAAAGCTCAAACTCGATTACCGCCATGTGCCCGGCGAGGCTGATGACGGCGTCACGCTCACGGTACCGCTGGCGATGCTGAACCAAATCCCGGCGGCCCGCTGCGAATGGCTGGTGCCGGGGCTGCTGGAAGAAAAAGTGACGTTGCTCATGAAAACCGTGCCGCAAAAAATCCGCCACCGCCTGCAACCGCTTGCCGACAGCGCGGCGGCGTTCGTGGAAGTTCGCGAAGCGGCAGAACGTGACGGCCCGCTGCTCAAGGCGCTACAGCGTTTTATCGAAGAGCGCGCTCACCTCAAAATTCCATTAGAAAGTTTCTGTTCGGAGAACCTGCCGCCGCATTGCTTCATGAATTTTCGCGTTCTCGACGAACATAGCCGCACACTGGGGCAGTCGCGCCAGCTCGGTGAATTGCGCACACGGCTCAAAAACCAGATTGCGGCGGGGTTTGCGACGGCGGTGGTGACTGGCGCAACGGAAAACGGGAAAGAAAACGCGCCAGAAAGTTTCACGGCTTGGGCATTCGGCGCTTTGCCTGAATTACTTGAAATCAACATCGGCGGGCACAAAACGATAGGCTTTCCGGCACTGTACGATAACGGCGAAAGCGTATCGCTGCGTCCCTACGACACGCCCGAAGAAGCGGCACAGGTACACCGGCGCGGCCTGCGGCGGCTGTTTGCGCTGGCACTCAAAGACCAAGTCAAAGCCATTGAACGCTTGCCCGGTCTACGCGAATTAGCCTTGCAATACCGCGATTTCGGGACGGAAGCCGAACTCAAAGCAAGGCTCGTTGATGCAACGCTAGCAAGATGTTGCCTTGGCGAACCGTTGCCGCTGGACGCGGACTCCTTTGCCCTGCGCTGCAAAGACGCCCGTCCGCGCATCACGCTGGTGGCGCAGGAATTCATGCGCCTCGCCGCACAACTGCTGGCAGAAAACGCCACGCTGCAAAAGCGCCTAACCCCGCTCAACAAAGCGTTTCCCGATGCGGTTGCCGATGTGCGCGCACAAATCGCCGCGCTTCTGCCAGCCGATTTTCTGCTTGCCTTTGAATGGGAACGGCTCGTCCACTTCCCGCGCTATCTCAAAGCGGCCGCGCTGCGTCTCGACAAACTACGCGATGACCCCGCACGTGATTCAAAACTGATAGCCGAATGGAAAACGCTTGCCCTACCGTGGCAACGCGAAACCGCTACCCGCGCCCGAAGCGGCGTTCCCGTCCCCGAACTTGAAACCTTCCGCTGGCTACTCGAAGAACTGCGCGTCAGCCTTTTCGCCCAAACCCTCAAAACCCCCATGCCGGTTTCGGCCAAACGGTTGCAAAAAGTTTGGGAAAGCCGGGAGCGGTGAGGGGTTAACCCGGCAACAGTTCGGCTTCAAATGGCTGGAATGCTTCGTAATTGCCACACCAAAATCAATAACGAAGCACTCTATTTGCCACGCCACGCCCCCATTCCGCGGCAACCGCTTTTTTTACCAGACTTTTGCAATCTTGAATTCCAGCCGGTAGCGTTCAGACGGGCTGGGGCCGTCGAAATGCCTATAAACGGGGAAGAAAGCGCCGACGCCTACCCAAATGCCTAGCGCATCTACGGCAAGATTCGCGGAGGGACCCACAAACCATTGGGAATAGCCTTCACGCAAATTGACTTGCCCAGAGGAAGTAGCGCGGTTTGCGGAGAGTTGGCGGATAAAATTACTTTCTAGCGCAATATCGAAACGGCTAAACGCTTGCCGTATTTGCGCGTTCCACTGAAAACTCTGCCCGTTTCTCACCTCTTGGTTTCCACGCTCAAAAGGCCCATTCCAGATAAGTTCCGTATCCACGTGCAGGCCCGGTTGCAAAGAAAGCCCATAACCCGCCCCTAAACTCCAGCCCCAAGCATTATTTCCAATAGGGTGGCGTACCCCCTCCCT
>JAIRPB010000083.1 GCA_031257305.1 Azoarcus sp. | reverse complement strand
TTTCGGAGGCGGTGGCCGGGGCGTTGAGCAGTTCGATGAGGTCGGCCACGATGTTTGCGCTTTCTTCAAGCAGGATGTCGCGGGCGGCTTTGCGTGCTTTTTCGGCGGCAAGCTCGATGGAGAGGCTGCGTTCGTTGGAGAGCAGGCCGTCGTCGCCGACTTCGCCATCGGTAGTGTCCTCGTTGCTGGAGAGGGGCTTGTTGCCTTGTGCCTTGGCGCGGGCAAGCTGTTTGTCGCGCTCGGCGCGGCGGACGCTTTCTTTTAGCGAAATGGTTTTGCGTTCGCGTAGGGCTTTGAGTTCCGAGACTTTTTCTTTGAGGCGGAGAAAATCTTTGTCTTGGGTTGTCCGCTGTTCGTGGCGCAGGGCCAGCGCGGGTAGCAGGGCGGTGATGTTGCCGACGCTACGGTATTCGGCGGGGCCGATGCGCGTCCAAGGCAGGGCGTTATCGTAGGCGGATTCCCCAAAGCTCTTGTGGTCGATGAACGAGGGCAGGGCAATGTCGGGGCTGACGCCGCGCAACTGTGTTGTGCCGCCAGAAATACGGAAAAACTGCGCGATGGTCATTTTGAGTTCGCCATAACGCCGCTGTTGCGTACTGCGGCCCAGTTCGTCGAGGTCAATGAGCGTTTGTACCGTCCCTTTGCCGAAACTATCCTCGCCCAAGATGATGCCGCGCCCATAGTCTTGGATGGCGGCGGCGAAGATTTCGGAAGCGGAGGCGGAAGCGCGGTTGATGAGTACGCCCAACGGCCCTTCCCAAGCCATGCCCGGCGTGCGGTCACGCTCAATGCGAAGCTGGCCGCGTGCGTTTTGCTGGATGACGACCGGGCCGGAGTCGATGAACAATCCCGTGAGCGAGACGGCTTCATCTAACGAGCCGCCCGCGTTGTCGCGCAGGTCGATGAGCAGGGCGTTGATTTTATCCTGTTTGAAATTTTCAATAATCCGGGCGACATCTTGGGTGGCGCTACGGAACTGTGCATTGGAACTGCGCCGTGCGTCCACATCTTGATAGAAGCTGGGCAGTTTGATGATGCCGACTTTCCGTGTTTGGCCGCCATCGCGGATTTCGCGGACGGAACCCGACGCGGCTTGGTTTTCGAGGTGGATAGTGTCGCGCACCAGCGTGACGCGGCGCGGCGCGTTATCGGCCGGCGCGTCAGCGGGCAGGATGTTGAGCACGACGGGAGAATTCTGTTTGCCCCGGATGAGCGTGACCACTTCATCTACCCGCCATCCGGTGACATCGGTCATGGGCAATTTGTTGCCTTGCGCTACGCCAACGATGCGGTCGCCCACGCCGATTTTGCCAGAGCGTTGCGCGGGACCGCCGGGAACGAGTTCGCGCACAATGACATAATCATCACGTTCCTGAAGCACCGCGCCAATGCCGACTAACGAGAGCCTCATCGAAATGGCAAAGTCCTCTGCCGCGCGCGGCCCCAGATAGCTGGTGTGCGGTTCTAGCGAACTGGCCCATGCGTTCATGAAAATCTGGAACACATCGTCGCTGCCCAATTTTGTGGAGCGGTCTAGCGCATGCTCATAACGCCGGGCCAGCGTATGCCGGATGGTGCTGTCGTCTTTTCCGGCCAGACGCAGGCGTAGCCAGTCGTTTTTGATGCGTTTGCGCCAGATGTCGCGCAATTCAGCTTCTGAAGAAGCCCAAGGCGCTTCGCTTCGGTCCGGCTCGTAGCTTTCGTCGATGTTGAAATTAAAGTCAGTCAGCAGCAATTCTTGGATGTTTGCCCGCTGTTTTTTGACCCGTTCGAGGTAGCGGTCAAAGATAAGGAAAGGCGCTTCAAGCCTCCCCGCGAGAATGTTGCTGCCTAGAGTCTGGCGGACTGGCGAGAAATCGTTGATGTCCGATTGCAGGAAAAGCAACCGTGCCGGGTCCAGCGCCTTGATGTAACGGTCAAAAATTTGCGTTGAAAGCGCCCCGTTCAGCGGCAGTGCCTGATAGTGGAACTGCGAGAGAAGCTGTGCGCTGGTCACGGCGGTTTCAACATGCGTCTGCGTAGGGCGGAGCGAGTCGGCGCTGGCAGGAACCGCAAAGAAAAGGCTTGCGGCAAGGATGGCCGAAATCCAAGCCGGACGACGGAAAGTATGATAGGAATACATAAAAAAACGAAGAAATACAAAGGGTAGGGGCTGGGCGTTTTGCTGTTTTGGCAAAAACAAACTAGCGAAGTCTAGCCGATTGTGACCAACGAACGCACGGCTTTTATCCTCACTTCTGGCGCTTAATGACTGATTGGCAACAGGGATAGCAATTTAATTTGTACCCGCAAAGCCTACTCGCCCGTTTCCGTCACTGCGGGGCGCGAAGCGCCGGATGGCAAGCAGGATGTTTTGCCCTGCGGTCTCACCTGTTCCCGTCATTGCGGGGCGCGAAGCGCCGGATGGCAAGCAGGAGGCTTGCCCTACGGACTCACCTGTTCCCGTCATTGCGAGGCACGAAGTGCCGGATGGCAAGCAGGATGCTTGCCCTGCGGACTCACCTGCTCCCGCCATTGCGGGGCGAGTAGCGCCGGATGGCAAGCAGGATGCTTTGCCCTGCGGACTCACCTGTTCCCGTCATTGCGAGGCACGAAGTGCCGTGGCAATCCAGAATGGCCGGGAAGGGGCGGGCGTGGATGGCTTCGCTTCGCCCGCAATGACGGATGATGTATTGACGTTGTATGCAACGCCCCGGCTACTGTTCCCGTTTTCCGCTGTTTAGAATTTCCCGCTGTGCCTGTTTGGCATTAACGCAGTCTTGTGTTTTTCCGATTTTGTCTGCATAGGCTTTGCATTCGCGGATGCGTTCCATGCGTTCTGCTTCGTGCGCTTTGTACCAGTCCAGAGTTTGGGGTTCTTTTTCGCAGCCTGACAGCAGGGCGGCGAAAACGACGGATGAAAAAAATGCGGAGCGGAAAGCGGATGTGCGGTGTTTCATGTTTGTTCCTTTATCGAAGTGGCGGGAGAGAAAGTCCGGCGTTTCTGCCAGACGAACCAAAAAATGGGCAGGGCCAGCAGCATGGCTTGTGCCCCGAGGCTCTGGGCGCTAGGGGCGATGCCTAGCCAGCTTATTTGGGGAATGCCCGGAAGGTAGATGCTGGCTATCCAGCCTGCGGCTTGGAGTTCGACGATGGCTTGCCCGATGAAAATAATGCAGAGGAGATAAAGCAGCGCGGAGGTGCTGCCGAAAAACAGCCCAAATGGCAGGCGTAGCGCGGCGTACCGCAAGATGAAATAGAGAGCCGCGAGAGCCAGCGCCGCGAGGCAGAAGCCAGCAATGATTGCTGTGGTCTGGCTGGATGCGGAAGTAGCCAGTGCCTGATAGAAAAGCACGGTTTCCGCGCCTTCTCGGTAGACCGCCAGAAAAGCCGTACTGCCAAGCGCGAAGAGCGAGCCTTTGCTGAGGGCGCTTTCCATCTGCCCGGCAATCCACGCCTCCCACCGCTGGGCGGAGCGTTTTGCGAAAAGCCAGCAACTCACAAAAAAGAGCATGACGCTGGCGGCCAGCATGGTGACGCCTTCCACCACGGCCAGCGGCGCGCCGATGCCTTTTAGGAGGCGGTCGATAGCGAGGCCGGTGGCAAGGGAGGCGAGAACGGCGATAGCCGTGCCTACATGGATAACCCAAGTTTTATCCGCCGCGCCCGCCCGGCGTAGCCACGTAGCCAGCGCGGCAATAACGAGCAAGGCTTCCGCGCCTTCGCGCAGAAGGATGAAAAAGGCTTTGAGAAGCGTGCCAAGGTTGCCGGCGGATTGGCGGGATGTGCCGTCAAAGCGCGATTGGGCGATTTTTAGTTTTTCCGAGAGTTGTAGCCAAATATCCTTTAGCTGGGCAGGGGGCGCGGACCGCATGGCGCTGCCGTTTAATGCGCCGAATAGGACTTCTAATTCACTTTTGAGCGCGGAGTCGAGTGTTCCCAATTCCAATTCAAGCGCCTCGAAACGCTCAAAATAAAGCGCCGAAAATTCGCTGGCTGTTGCCAGTGGCGCGTTTGGGTCGTAAGCGGTTACGGCGGTTTCGCCACGTGTGAGGATGTCTTGGATGACGGCAGAAGGCGTATCGGCGGCTTGGAGCGGGGGGCTGAATAAAAATGTGAGGGTGAGGAGAAAAATCCGTAATAGAAAACCTTTGCAAAACCCGTAACACAACCGAACGCAAAGGCAGCAGCGGCGAGCGTTGCCCGCACACCCCCTCTCCCCTGACCCCTCTCCCGCAAGGGGAGAGGGGGATACGGCGCGGGTTTTGCCCTCTCCCCTTGTGGGAGAGGGGGGCGCGAAGCGCCGGGAGAGGGGGAGGCGGCCGTAGGCTGCCCCGGCACATTTAGGGTTTGGGGAAAGTTTCAATAGATGAGTCATAAAAGTAGTCACTAAACGGAGGGGCGGCCACGTGCCGCAGGCGCTTCAGCCAAAATGAGATTGCGCACGATGCGGGCGGCGGACTTGATGCGCCGGGACGCATCGGGCTTGATGCTGTGGGGGGCGTAGAGCCAATCCGACCAAGCCTCGGCCAGTGCGGAAAGCGGTTTTTCCCACGCGGGACGGGCCACGCTGATTCGGCTTGCGAACGCACGGGCGGTTTCTCCCGTTTTTCGGGGGAAACCGTGCCGGGCGAGCATACGGACTAGGCGGTTCCAAGTCCGTTGCGGGGCGGGCAGGCTTTGGGTTTCGCGCTGCCAATCGATGAAGGCGCGGAGCGTTATCACCAGCACGCAAGACAATCCCGCGCCCGTCAGAAGCCAAATCCACGCAAAACCGCCCTCTAGGGTTGTGCTGAGTTTTTCGCTTAGTTTTTCGCCCAGTGATGAAAGAAGCGAACGCTGGGCTTCGGCATCTAGCCTGAAAAGCCAGCGGGAGAAAAACTCGTCCAGCCCTTCGCCAGCAACGGAAATCTTTATTTGGGCCGTGGCAGTGTCTGGCATAGGGGCCGTGTTGGGATGGAGGGCGGTTTCTTGCCGCAGTCGGTTTTGGGAGGCGTTCTGCCGCGCCGGAGCAGGCGTGTTTTTGGGTTTTGGGGCGTTCGCGGTTTTGGGAGCGTTCTCATTTTGGAAACGTTCTGGCGCGATGAGGCTGACGGGGTCGATGCGCCGCCAGCCTTTTTCGGAATCCCATGTTTCCGCCCAAGCGTGGGCATGGCTTTGTTTGACGATGACATAATCCGTCAGCGCCATCAGTTTGCCGCCGCGATAACCGGTGACAAGCCGCGCCGGGACGCCCGCCGCCCGCATTAAAAAGACAAACGCGCCTGCGTAAAGGTCGGCGTTGCCAGTTTTGGACTCAAACCAGAGATGGTCGAAATTATCCGGGCCTTCCATCAATTCAAATTGGTCGCGCACCTTAAAGCCGCCTTTCGCAAGCAGGGCAAGGGCGGCGATGGCTCGTTCATCCGGCGGCTGTTGGGAGAGTTGTACGCCGAGTTCCCGCAAACGGGCATTGCCGGTTTCGGGCAGGGCAAGCGCACGTTGGCGGAGGGATTCATCCAGTTTTCCGCCAGCTTCCCATTCAAGCCAAGACTGGAGCGAATACTGCATTTCCGTTTTAACCGGCTGGTGCGCGAGCACCTGCCAGTCGGCGCTCACAAAAGATTCGGCGGGTAGCCTTGAGGGGAGGTCAAGCCCGTAGAGCCAAAGCCTGTCATGCGGGGAAAGGCGGACGCTGTAACGGATTTCATGCGTTTTGCGTTTTAGCGCCTCGGAAAATTTGGCGGCTTTCGTCCAGCCTTGCCGCATTAGGACGCGCCCCTGCCCGGACTCGAAAGCGGGGTCAATCCGCCATTCGTGGCCGTCAAAATCGTAATAAACGGGGCCTCGCCAGTAGAGCATGCTGGTGGGCGGCACCCAATTTTCAAATTCGGCAACCAGCACAGGGCGGGATTCGGCAATGTTGCTTCCTGATTGGTTTTGGCCGGGTTTGAGGCGGGTTGAGACGCCAAGCCCTTGGCTGGCGGGTTCAAACCACAACGAGAGGGGTAAGCCGAAGCTCATGCCGATGTCCCAGAGCGGGCCGGGAATGCGCGGGAAAAACAAAAACAGCAGGGCCGTGAGCGGTAGCGCCAACGCGATGCGGAGCGCGTTTTTGCGCAAGGCGGGGCGTGAACCAGATGAGGCTGATTCAAGCGTCACAAGCGCGAGAAAAGGCAGCAGCGCGATGAGCGCAAGCCCAACCCATTCGCCCCATTGGAGGAGTCCCAGCGTACCCGCAACCAGCGCCCCGCCCGCCAAGAGCGCAAATTCCCGCGCGCTGTTCGATTCAGCCCATTTCAGCGCCAGCACGGTGAGAAGGGCGACACGTAGCGTGAGCGCGTCGAGCCAGCCCCAAGCCAGCCCGGCCGCGAGGATGATGCTGGCCAATAGAAACATCCGTAGCGGCGTAGCCCAACGCCCACGCGGCAGTCGCCGGCTGGCAAGGGCAAGCGCGAACGCGGGCCATGCTGCCAGCGGTAGCGCGGGCGCGTGCGTACCCAACGCAAGCAACAGCAGGGCGAGACTCCAAATACCCACCAGAACATCACGCTGGAAACGAATCATTGGGTTATTTCCCAGATGTTTTGCGCATGGGGTAAAGATTCCAGATGTCCACATCGTCCCCGCTGCCGTTTTCGTTCTCTACGCCGTCAGGTCCCAGAGAGAAGAGTTCCCACGCATAGGCTTTGCCCGGATTGCGGTATTGGTAAGGGCGGCCCCACGGGTCTTGCGGCAGAAAGGGAATCGTTCCGCGATTCACAAGGTGTTGCAGCCCTTTTTGGGTATCGGGCATGTTGGGTTCAATGAGCAGCGCGCTACGTAGCGCCCGGAGGTCGTCGCGGGCGCGGACAAGTGCAGGGTCGTGGCCGCTGGTACCTGCGGTGAGAAACCAACCCATGCCGCAAGCCGCCGCAGCGGGCAGGGCAAACGCCAGAATTTCAGTGAGGGAGGGGCATTTCATGACGCGGACTCCTTGTGCTCTGTGCTATCTGCCGTAGGGGCGGGTTTCAAACCCGCCCGGTTGTCTGGAGGAGGTGTTTCTTGGATAGGTTTCAAACCCGTTTGGCTGTTTGAAAGGGGTGTTTCTTGGGCGGGTTTGAAACCTGCCCCTACAGTTTCCTCAGTGCGCTGTTTATTTTTAGCCACGGTAGGCGGAGAACCTGCCGCAGGTTCTCTCCCTCTCCCGCTTGTGGGAGAGGGAGAAGCGGGGCGTCCTGTCATTTTTGGGGAGTCCCTCCGAATTGGGGAGTCTGAAACCCTCTCCCTTTGGGAGAGGGTGGCACGAAGTGCCGGGTGAGGGAGCGGCGCAGGAATGGGCACCGGCGTTATTCCTTTGCCCCGTGCCCGCCCCCCCCACCCCACCCCCCC